>NZ_JBHVXZ010000073.1:0-50166 GCF_042881395.1 Amycolatopsis sp. NPDC058278
GGCCCGCCCCACCCACCGCGCCCACCCCAACCCCCCCCACCACAAACCCCCCCCCGGTCCCCACCCGCTCACGACGCGCGCGGGGGGGCCCCCGGGGCCCGCGCCGGCCCCCCACCGGTTGTTCACGTGACCTGGACGCGAACTTCCCACTGGGTCTGCGGCGGGCCGTGCGGGTCGCCTGCGAAGGCGGCGGTCGTGGTGGTCACGGTGGCGTTGCCGCGGCGCCGGGCGGTGCAGGTCGCGGTGGTGGCGCCGTCGGTGAGCGGCCGTGCCTCGCACTGCAGGACCGATTCGTCGGAGCTGACCGGAAGGCTCCACGGCTGCTGCGGCGAGGTCTCCGTCGTGATGTGCAGGACGTCGCCGACGGCCAGGCATTGCGGCGCAGGCTGTTGCCGGACCGTCGCGACCAGGCTGCGCGGTCCACAACCGCCCTTGCCAGGTGAGGAGGAGGGGCTGGCCGAAGCGCTGCCACTGGCCGCCGTGCCGGTTCCCTGGCCGCCGGGAGGTGCCGGTTGCTCCCCGGCCGGTGGGCCGGTGCCGCAGCCGCCGAGGAGCAGGAGCACGGTCAGCGACAGCAGCCACCTGGGGTACATCTCGAGCCTCCTCAGCAGGGTTCGCAGGGTAGACGGATGGGACGCCTCCGGGCGGAGGCGTCCCATCGGGTGACAGGGCCGGGGTCAGCAGAAGCTGAGCCGGCCGATGCGGGTGGCCCAGTTGCCGCCGGTGGCGAAGTACTGCTGGGCGACGACGGCAGTGCAGGTGTTCTCCACCGACACCGAGGAGTAGTCGCCGAAGCGGGTGTTGGTCGTGGTGGCCGCGCCGTTGACCAGGACCGTTCCGGTGCCGACCAGGTTCGGCACGCCACCACCGGGCAGGACACCGTCGACGGTGACCGAGGTGGCGATGTTGTTGGTGGTATCGGTGTAGGCCCAGTTGAGCCAGATGTAGTTACTCGCGCCACCCCCGTCGGCGTCCGAGACCCCGATGGAGGGGTTGAAGTCGTCGCTGGTGCCGCTGCGGAAGGCGTTCGCGACGAACGGGGCGTTGTCGCTGAGCCGGATCGCGCCGTAGCGGATGCCGGGGAAACTGCCGATGGCGATGCCGTGGGTGAACCAGATGAAGTTGCCGACCTGATACGGCGACCACACGATCCGGCCGTCACTCGGGTCGAGCTTCGTGGTGACACCCGGCTGGTTGACCTGCCGTGGTGGCACGGCGAACGTGGAGCTGACGGTGGCCTGCAGGGTCAGCGTCGTGCCCGGCCCGGCGGAGTTGGTCATGCGGTAGAGCCGGTAACCGGTGCCCGCCACCGAGGCGAGGAAGTAGCTGTTGGTCGTCGCCGGCATCGGGTTGCCGCCGACGGTCGCCGGCTGGGTGGTGGGGCTGACGGAGAAGGCCGGGAAGCTCACCGAGGCACCGGCGTACACCTGCGCCTTGGAGATGGAGAACGCCGCCGCGTTGATGAAGCTGGGGTGGAAGTTGTTCGACGACAGCAGCAGCGCGACCCGGTCCTGGCCGAGCTGCGGGTAGTCGAGCAGGGTGCCGGCCGGGTACAGGCTGCCGTTGAAGGTCAGCCGGTAGACCCACCAGCCGCCGCACGCGTCCCCGGTCTGGCTGGCCGCGACGTACAGGGCGGCGGCCGCGGTGCCGGAGGTCGGGGTCAGGGTGACGACCATGCTGAATCGGTCGTTGACGTTGTCGTACTGCACCCGCGGGTCGAAGACGTCCTCGGTGGCGCCGAGGAACCCGGCGAGGGTGTTGGTGCACTGTTGGGTGCCGGTCTTGTTGTAGACGGTGAACCGGCGGTTCACGGTCTCGACGATCTGCGTCGCGCCGGACGCGGCGTTGACATCGGACGGCTGGGCGCCGCCACCGGCGGACTGGTTGATGCCGTTGAAGTTCGCGTTGGTCGTGCCCGGCGGTGTCAGCGGCCGCGGCGCCGTGACCGAGTTCGGGGCACCCGCGCTCTTGCCGATCGCGCTCGGCGCAGGCTTGGCGACCTTCGGCACGGCCGCGGGCAGCCCCTCGGTGGCCGGCCGGCCGTTGAGGCCCAGCGGGGCATGGTCGCGTCCCGCCGGAGGCGCCACCAGCCCGGCGGCCCCGCGAGCCTGGGCCACGCGGGGCGCCGCGGCGCCGGTCCCGCCGGGGGCGATTGCCGTCCCGCTCGACTGCGCGGCCGGCGCGGCACTGCTGACCGGGACGACCAGAATGCTTGTGATCAAGCCGGCCACGACGGCGACCGGCCAATGTCTGAGTTTCACATGCCCTCCTAGGAAACGTGGGCGCAAGATTTCCGTACACGACCTCGGTTGGATTGCGTGTAGAATTCACCGCACCCGAAGAAAATTGTGATCTGTTTCCAAGTGTCAGAGACTGAGCTGCATAGACGCCTATGATCGGCGTTGCTGGTGGGCGTGCAGGTCCCGCCAGGTTGGCAGCTCAGCGTTACATTGATCGCCTGGATTCGGAAAGTGGACCCCCTCGCGTGCTGGACCGGATTTTCCCGCTGGGTCAGCGTTCTCGGATGACTTTGTGCTGTCAATGAAGGTTGTCCTAAAAGGAAAGTGTGGTGATTTATTCTCGTTTGCACGTTCTCTGCTCCACGAATTTCCGCCCCGGAACCGATTGGACCGGAAAGGGCAGTCAACGCCGCTGACCGGCGGACTCTGGGCCTGGGTGGCTAGCACGGAGCGGCACTACGGTAAATAGTCCGAACGGTGGACCGGCTGGGCGAACGTTCACGGCTCCGCAGTCAGTTGCCGCTCGCCGACTCGCCGGTAACGGTTCGGCAGAGAAACCCCTGGCGTGGAGTGTTCGGGCCTTGGTCGGTCAGGCCGCGGAGGCCCGGATCCCGGTCAGGCGGGCGAGCGCGGCGAAGCCGTCGTCGGTGCCGGGCCAGTGGGCGCGCACGGCGTCGACCCCGGCGCGGCGGACGACGCTGCGCAGGACGGCGGTGACGATGATGGCGTCGTCGGCGTAGCCGAGGACGGGAATGAAATCCGGCACCAGGTCGATGGGCAGCGCGAGGTAGGCCAGGAGCAGCCAGAGCCGGACCCGGACGCCGCGGGGGAGGGTCTTGTCGGCGGCCAGGCGGCGGATGAGCCGCAGGACGTCGGGCAGCAGTCGCAGCGCCTCCCGCAGCAGGCCGCCACGCGGCCGGATCACCATCAGCGCTACGACGAGGGCGAGCCAGGCCAGTAGCAGCGCGGCGGCGATGCCGATGAGCAGGTCCCACCAGAACGAGCCGGTCATCGCTCCTTCACCGCCCGCAAACGAGGGGTGAGGTGGGCGGGAGCTTCGGCGTGCAGCGCGGCTTCCTCGAAGGCGGCGAGTTCGGTGGCGGCCTGCGCGACTGCGTCGCGAGCATCCTGGCCTGCTGGAGCGTCGAAGTAGTCCCGTGCGGCGATCTTGTCCATCCAGGTGCGGAACCGCTGCAAGTCGGCCTCGGACTCCTCGACTTCGGCGTAGGTGGTGTTGCCACGGGCCTGCTCGTCGGCGAGCTCCTGCCGTAGCTGGGGCAACCGTTCGAGGACCTCGGTGTACTCGGTGTCGCGAGCGGCGTTGAGCTCGGCGATCACCGCGTGTTCCTCGGCCGGTTCGGTGAAGGCCATCGGCAGCATCCGTGCCGTGCCGCCCTGGTGGCGGACCCGGTCGACCAGGCGCCGGATCTCGCGCACGACCTCCGGCCGGGCGGGCAGCAGGCACACCGACTGCTGCAGGTACAGAGCGCCGAGCGAGCGGAGTTTCCGCCACACCTGCACCCGCAGCGAGTCGGGTGCGCCCGCGGTCGAGACGCTGATGACCAGCCAGCCCTGCTTGCCGGGTTCGATGCTCACATCGCTATGTTACGCCCGTAACATAGCGATGGTCCAGTTGTAACGAGCTGACGTGCACGACCGTTCATCGCCCTGCCACGCTCGAGCGGATGGCCTGCTGCTGCGCGCCGGAGCCACCGCTGTGGCGGCGTTCGCCGCGGCAGGGCTTTCGGCGCGGTCGCCGATCTGGTGTACGACCGTGAGAGCGTGCTGCGGGATCACGGTGTGCTGGCGGAGGCGGTCGAGCACTGGTCGGGCCCGTGGACCGGGTTTCTTTGAGGCGGGTGTCGACCGTGGCAGAGGTGCCGCGTGCCGTGCTGTCCTCATAGTGGCGGTGGTCGTCGGCGTGCGGGCGAGGTCGTGGGCGCCGCCGGTGCCGGCGGGGCTGGCCGTGGCCAGCCAGGTCTACCTGGGTGTGCATTGGGCCACCGACGTCACCGCCGCCGCCGGGCTGGGCGCGGCGTGGGTGCTGACCTTGATCGCCGGGCATGTGCTGCTGCGCCACCGGTCAGCCCGAGGTAAGCCCACGGCCGAGGAGAACTTGGCCTGATCTTGGGATTGCCCTGGCCGGGACTTTCCGTGCGGGTTCCTAGCGTCGGAGACAGCACAAAACCCCGACACTGAGGAGTTCCGACGATGCGATCCGGTCTGGTCATGACGATTCCGGCGGCGGCGTTGTTCGCGGTGCTGACCGCGTGCGGCACCAGCGGCAACACCCCCTCAGTCGCTCAGCAGGCCCCGGCCGCTGCACCCGCCCAGCAACAGCAGGCGCCGGCGCAAGGCGGCAAGAAGACCGAGGAGCCGCTGTCCGGCGAGCTCAAGCAGAAGGCCGAAGCCGCGGCGCTAGCGCAGTACCCGGGCACGGTGGTCAAGTCCGAGCACGACGCGGAAAAACCGGGCATGTACGCGGTGGAAGTCAAGCAGGCCAACGGGAAGAGCGTCGAGGTCTACATCGACCAGAGCTTCACGGTGTCCGGCACCAAGGACGAGAGCAAGGACGCGGGCGGTGACACCGACGGCGACGGCTGACATGTCCGCCGCCCGCGGGGAGATCACGCCCGGCCCGGGCGTGATCTCCGCCGAGCTGAACCCTGCCACCTCTCCTTCCGTGCTTGGGGAAGGAGAGGCAGGTGAGATGCGGGTACTGATCATCGAGGACGACGAGCGGATCGCCCAGCCACTGCGTGAAGGGCTCGGCCGCTACGGCTTCACCACCGACCACGCCCCGACCGGCGCCGCGGCCCTGTCCGCGGCTCCGGCGGACATGATCCTGCTCGACCTCGGCCTGCCGGACATCGACGGCATCGACCTGTGCCAGCGGCTGCGTCGCGAGGCCGACACCCCGATCATCATGATCACGGCCAGGGATACGGAGTCCGACCGGGTGGTCGGCCTGGAGCTCGGCGCCGACGACTACCTCGCGAAACCGTTCGGGCTGCGGGAACTGGTCGCGCGCATCCGCGCTGTCTCGCGCCGCAGCGGGCCCGCACCGGCGGCCGAGTCCGGGGTGCGCCGCTTCGGGCCGGTCACCATCGACACCCGCACCCGCCAGGTCCGGGTACGCGATGAACTGGTCAGCCTGGCGCCCAAGGAGTTCGACCTGCTCGCCCTGCTCACCGAGGATCCCGGCGCCGTCTGCACCCGGCAGCAGATCCTCGACACCGTGTGGGACCCGCACTTCTTCGGCCCCACCAAGACCCTCGACGTCCACGTCGCCGCACTGCGCCGCAAGCTCGGCGCGCCGGAATGGATCGACACCGTCCGCGGCGTCGGCTACCGCTTCGTCCCACCGGACCCGGCGCCGTGACCCGGCGGCTGCTGTTCAGCTATCTGGCGATCACGCTGCTGGTCCTGCTGGGCCTGGAGATCCCGTTCGGGCTCGCCTACGCCCGGGCCGAACTCGCCGGGTTCACCACGACCGTGCAGCGCGACGCGGCGATGATCACCGAACTCGCCGAGGAACACATCGAGGAGGGCGCCACCGAAGCCCTGCCCGAACTCATCGGCGAATACGCTGCCCGGACCGGCAGTCACGTCACCGTGGTCGACCGCCGCGGCGTCGTCCTCACCACCACCGACCCGGGCGCCGGCACCACCCGAGCCGCCGACCCCGCGATCGCCGCCGCGCTGGCCGCCCACGCCACCATCGCCACCGGCCCCGGCGCGATCACTCTGACCTTGCCCGCCGCGTCCGGCTCGCTGATCCGCGGTGCTCTCTCCTTCGTGGTCCCGACCACCGCCGTGGACGATCGGGTCCGGGACGCCTGGTGGACCCTCGCCGCCATCGGCGCGGCCGTGCTGGCGGCCGCCGCGTTCCTCGGGTTCGGCATCGCCCGCTGGATCACCCGTCCCATCCGGTCGCTGGAGCACGCCACCGCCCAGTTCGCCGACGGCGTCCTGACCGACCCGCCCAGCACCCACCGCGGCCCGCCCGAACTCCGCCGCCTCGCGGCCCGCTTCACCCGGACCGCGACCCGGTTGCAGCACCTGCTCGGCGCGCAGCGCGCGTTCGCCGCCGACGCCTCCCATCAGCTCAAGACCCCGCTCACCGCGTTACGGCTCCGCTTGGAAAACCTCGAACCCGACCTGCGTCCCGACGCCCGGCCCAGCCTCGACACCGCACTCGGGGAAATCGACCGCCTCACCCACTTGATCACCGGCCTGCTCGCCCTGGCCCGCCTCGACGACGAGGCCACCACACCCGAACCCGCCGACCTCGACGCGACACTGGCCGACCGCGTCGAAACCTGGACCGCCTTCGCCGCCGAACACCACGTCCGGCTCTCCCGGCAGGGCATTCCTGCCGGATGGGTTCTGACCGTGCCCGGCGGACTCGAGCAGATCATCGACAACCTGCTCGCCAACGCCCTGCGCGCCACCCCACCCGGCACCACGATCGCTCTCGCGACCACGCGCGGACCCACCGGCGACGTCGAACTGCACGTCATTGACCAGGGGCCCGGGATGACCGCCGAGCAGCGGGCTCGTGCGTGCGACCGCGTCTGGCGCAACCCTGGCGACGCCCACGCCGGCGAAGGCAGCGGCCTGGGCCTGACCATCGTCGCGCAGCTCGCCCGGGCCGCCGGTGGTGACATCACCCTCGAATCCGCCGCAGGCGGTGGCCTCGACGCCACCGTCCGTCTCCGCCGGGCCCCCGCTCCACCGGCGTTCGGAACCCCGCAACGACAACACCGGGCATTGGTTCCGCGGTAGCCGCCAACGTTCAGAATCTCCACGACCGGATCGCCGCTTACCTCGCCACGACCGCTCGAGGTAGATCTTCCTGACGTGCGACCCGGCGATCGGGTCTGTTTCATGCCGATTGAGGCCGAGCCTCGGTCGCGTTCCCCACCCCCGCTGGTCACCGGGTGCGGCGGCACTTGGCAGGCTGAAGCCCGTGCCGGTCGAACTGCCGCCCGCTCTGCTGGTCGCGTCGCTCGCCGCCTTCGTGCTCGCCGTGCTCTCCGCGATCGCGGGATTCGGCGGTGGCGTGCTCCTGCTGCCGATCTTCACCGCGCTCTTCGGCCTCCGCGTCGCCGTCCCCATGCTCACCCTGACCCAGCTGTCCTCCAACAGCGCCCGTGTCTGGCTCAACCGCCGAGAACTGCGCTGGCCTCTGATCGGCTGGTTCTCACTAGGCGCAATACCTTGCGCCGTCGCCGGTGGCCTGCTGCTCGCTCACGCCCCGCTCGTGCCGCTCAAGCGCGTCCTCGGTCTTTTCCTCATCGGCGTCGTCCTCTGGCGACATCTGCAACACCGCCCCCGGCCGCCCGCGCAGCCCTCGTTCGCGCTGGTCGGTGCTGCTTCCGGCCTCGGATCCGCGCTTCTGGGTTCGGTCGGCCCCCTGACGGCCCCGTTCTTTCTCGCCCTCGGCCTGACCCGCGGCGCCTACATCGGCACCGAAGCCGCCAGTGCACTCACCATGCACCTCACCAAGATCGCCACCTACGGTGCCGGCGACCTGCTCACCGGCCGGGTCCTCCTCTTCGGCCTCGCACTCACCCCGGCAACCCTGCTCGGCACCTGGGTAGGCAAGAAGATCGTCGGCCGCATCAGCGAGCGAGTCTTCGTCCTGTTCGTCGAGCTCGGCCTCGTCGCAGCCGGCGTGCTCTTCCTCGCCGGACTCTGATCGGCAACGGTCAGCCGATCCCGGGTCCGTCGCGGGATGTTCACCGGATCGGCACGTTGCCGGTCGCCTTCCGGCGACGCGCGTCAGCCACCATTCCGGTGCCCGTACGAGACGAGGAGGTTCCGTGCCCGCTTCGATGCTTTCCCGGACCGCGCAGCGGCTCGCCGTGACCGTCACCGCGGTCGCTGCCACGCTCGGTGTCAGCACCACGGTCGCCGACGCCACCGTGTACAGCTCCTGCACGCAGTCCCGCTGCTCGGCTGCCCGCTTGGCCAACACGACCTGGCAGAGCAAGGGCTACCCCGGCACCCGCGGCTGGTACGACTGGCCCAGCGGCAAGTGCAACTACGCCGGCGGCACCTACTCCAACCGCGAAGGTGAGCTGCCGGCCGGCCACTCCTTCCGCGAGTTCGACGTCTACCCGCGCACGTGCGGCGCGGCCCGCGACGCCTACCGGATCGTCGTCGACCTGACCACCGGCGTGGTGTGGTTCTCACCTAACCACTACACGGACTTCTACAAAATCTGAGTCTCCTGAGGCCGGGCCGTGCTCGGTGTCCGCGGTTCCTGCGCCGAGCACGGTCGGCTCCTGCTCAGGGCTGTTCGCCCACCAGGAGCCTCGCGACCCAGCGATGCGCGATCGCGCAGGCTTCGGGTTCGCTGCCGCGGACGTGCTCTACGACGTCGCCGTCGGACCACAGCATGACGGCGACGGTCCCAGGTCGGATTGGAGTGAGCCCGACGAGCCGTCGGTGCCCGTTCTGGTCGACGACCCGTTCCGCGGTCAGCCACTGGCCGCTCGTCCCGGTGCGGGTGACCGTCCACGTGGGATCCGAGGCGAGTTCGGCCACCGACCGTGGGGCGGCCCTATCTGGCTGTTCGGGCATGCCCTCAGCCTCGCACGGTCCGCGCCCTTTGATGATCTCTGGGTGAATCTGAGATGAACAACGCCTGATCTGAGGTCCTCAGCGTGTCGCTGACCTCGGTCGTCGGCGTCCTGCCCCTCGAACGGTGCACCACCCTCGTGCCGCCGCCGGTGTCACCACTCGGACATGATCCACTACGGTGGGCCGGGACCTGGGGGCCGCAACCGCAAGGAGCCCTCATGTCCACCATCACCACGGTGGCCAACTGGACGATCACCGCGGCTGGCGACACCGCCAGCTTCACGCACGCCTCCGCTGGCGCCTACTGGGCGCCCCGCGTGTGGAGCGGGCGCGGACTGGCGATCGCCGAGGGTGACCTCGCGGCTTTCGACAAGGCGCTCGGCGAGGTGATGAAGTTGCCGGTCTACTGGCTGGCCCGTGCCCGTCGCCGGGACGCCAACGCCGGCGAACCGGCGGTCTGGTCTCAGCCGCGGTATGACCCGGAAGACGAGTTCGTCTACCTGAGCGGACCCTGCCGGACCGGGCAGCCGACCGCGGGCTACCGGCCCGCATCAACTTTCGTCATCGACCTGGTCCACCTGCGCGGCCTGCGGATCAGGATCGCCGCTTACCGGGCGACTTCCAGCCGCCGCTGACCGCGTGTCGACGAACTGTCCCGGCGGATCGGCGAGGCCCGCAAGGGCCGCGAGTGGTACGAGGGGAAGTTCCTGCCGAAGATCGGCCCGATCGCGCTCTACGGGCTGCTGTTCACCATCATCGTGCTGTTCGCGCTGCAAGGCGAGACGATCACCTCCCGGCCGCTGTACGTCGCCCGGATCGCCCTGCCGCTGCTGGCCTACTTCGCGATCATCTGGGGCGGCGGCTACCTCCTCGGCAAAGCCTCCGGGCTGTCCTACACGGGCACGACGACCCTGGCCTTCACCGCGGCGGGCAACAACTTCGAGCTCGCGATCGCCGTCGCGATCGGCGTGACCTCCGGGCAGGCGCTGGCCGGAGTCGTGGGGCCGCTGATCGACGTGCCCGTGCTGGTCGGCTTGGTCTACGTCAGCCTGTGGCTGCGCAAGCGCTGGACCGGCCGGTTGGCCGGCTGGGTCGTCGATGGACCAGTCTTCGTAGCGGCGGCCGAGCAGGACCGGGCAGTGCTCGCCACAGCCCATGGTGACGACGACGTCGGCGGCGGCGAGAACCTCGTTGGTGAGGGGCTTGGGGAATTCCTCGGCCAGCGACAACCCGGACTCGGTCATGATCTGCTCGACCTCGGGGTAGATCGCCTCGTGCGGAGCCGATCCTCCGGCGCGGATGTGCAGCCGGGTGCCGGCGTGGTGGCGAGCCAGTGCCGCGGCCATCTGGGAGCGGCCGGCGTTGCCCACGCAGACGAACAGCACTTCCGGCACCCGCTTGGCGATCTTGCCTTCGGCCTGGGCGAGCGCGTCCAGTCGCTGGACGGTGAGTTTCTCGGCCAGGGTGGGCAGGAAGACGGTCACGCGGGCGGTCTCGGCCAGCCGGTCGTAGCTGTCGTGGAACAGCGCGTCGATGCGGTCGCGGGTGAACAAGCCGTCGTAGCGGTAGGCGAGCTGGTTGACGATGCGGTCGGCGCCGGTGTCGGGTCGGCGGGGTGGGGCGCGGCGGGCTCCCTTGCCGGGGCGCTTACCGGCTGGTGGTGGCGATCTGGGGTACGACGACGTCGGCCGCGGCGGCGGGGGTGACGTCGGGGTAGAGCGCGCGGACGCCGAGCAGGGCGAGCGCGCCGCCGAGGATCTGTGCGGCGAGGTATAGCGGCACGGACGCAGGGGCGATGCCGGCGAAGGTGTCGCTGAACATGCGGCCGATGGTGATGGCGGGGTTGGCGAAGCTGGTGGAGCTGGTGAACCAGTAGGCGGCGCCGATGTAGGCGCCGACCGCCGCGGGGGCGCGCTCGGCGCGTCCGGAGCGGGCGAGGGAGAAGATCATCAGGATCAGGCCGGCGGTGGCGACGACTTCGGCGAGCCCGTGCGCCGCGGTGGCGCGATGGGTGGTGCTGATCGAGACGGCGCCGGTGGAGAACATCAGGTTGGCCAGGACCGCGCCGCCGACGCATCCGGCGACCTGCGCCGGGAGGTAGGCCAGTGCGTGCCGCCAGGGCAGCCCGCCGAACACGGCGTCCACGAAGGACACGACCGGATTGAAGTGGGCGCCGCTGACGGGCCCGAACATCAGGATGAGCGCGAACAGGCCGGCGGCCGTCGCGGCCGCGTTCTCGGTCAGCTGCAGGCCGGTGTCGCCGGGCGAGAGCCGCTGCGCGGCGATGCCCGAGCCGATCACCAGCGCGGCCAGCAGCAGGCTGCCGAGGAATTCGGCGGCCAGCTTGCGGGGCAACGGCTGTTCCATGCGGTACTCCTTGACAGGCAACGGATGTCGGTCAAGCGAGGGCGGGAACGCCGAGTTCGTCGAGCAGTCCGCGCACGCGGCGTTCGATCTCGTCGCGCACCGGGCGGACGTCTTCGACGCTCTTGCCTGCCGGGTCCTCGAGTTCCCAGTCCAGGTAGCGCTTGCCGGGGAAGATCGGGCAGGCGTCGCCGCAGCCCATGGTGATCACGACGTCGGCGGCGCGGACGACTTCGTCGGTCCACGGCTTCGGGAACTCGGTGGCGATGCTGATGCCGCGTTCGCGCATCGCCGCGATCGCCGAGGGGTTGATTTCATGCCCGGGTTCGGACCCACCGGACCACGCCAGCGCTTGGTTGCCGGCCAGGTACTGGAAGAACCCCATGGCCATCTGGCTGCGGCCGGCGTTGTGCACGCACAGGAACAGCACGGTCGGCTTGCCGTCGTGGTGCCCCTCGATCTTCGCCAAGGCGTGCAGGCGCTGGCGGGCGAACCGCTCGGCCAGCAGCGGCAGGAAGTTGGGGACGGTGCTGTGGCCAGCGAACTGGTCGTAGCTGGAGTGCAGGAACTGCTCGATTGTCTCGGTGCCGAAGATGCCGTCGAACTCCCCGTGCAGGCGGGTCGCGGCGGTGCGCAGCGCGAGCTGCTGGTCGATGCTCAGGGTGTGGCGCGGGGGCTGCAGGTCAGTCATCGTTCTGCTCTCCAGGGAGGTGGACGCCGGGGGTGAGCCGGTCGATCCGGTCGGCGAGATCGCGGAAGGCGCGGTCGAAGGCTTTGTCGGTGTCGACGCGAGCGGGATCCGGGACCGACCAGTGCAGGCGCCCGGCGTGGGTCCCGAGTTCTTCGTGGGCGTTGTCGCACACCGCGACGACCAGGTCGTCCTCGTGCAGGACCTCCTCGACGCGGGAAGTGTGCGCTCGTGCCAGGGACAGGCCGCGGGCACGGGCGAGGGCCACGGCCCGGGGATGGACCCGATCAGCCGGGTGAGTGCCCGCCGAAGCGGCGGGCACCGTGCTGTGCCGCGCCCAGAGCGCCGCGGCCAGCTGGGAACGCGCCGAGTTGTGCGTGCACACGAACACCACCCGCGGCGCCGCCAGGGACCCGGCGGGCTGCAGGCCGGCGAGCGAGGCCGGTAGCAGCCGCAGGTAGGTGCGTCGGCGGTCGCCTTCGGAGCGGGACCGCTCGACCATGCCGGCCTGCTCCAGCAGCTTGAGGTGGTGGGCCAGCAGGTTGCCGGGCAGGCCGAGGTCCCGCCCGAGCTCGGTGGGCGAGGCATCCCCGAGTACGAGGCGGTCCACGATCGCCAGGCGCGCGGGCTCGCCGAGGGCGGCGTGCACCTGGGCACGCGCCCGCAGCTCCGAAGACCACTCAGCGTTCATTGACTCAATGGTGATTGAATGAAGTGGCGGATGTCAACGGCGTCCGCGCCACGGCCTCGTGCAACGCGGCGCTGCCGAACGAAGGGGGACCAGGTCATGACCCGTGTACTGGTGATCGGAGGCAGCGACGCCGGGATCAGCGCCGGCCTGCGCGTCCACGAGCTCGCCCCGGACGTGCGGCCGCTGCTGGTCGTCGCCGACGCCTACCCGAACTTCTCCATCTGCGGGATCCCGTACCACGTCTCCGGCGAGGTCGAGGACTGGCACAACCTCGCGCACCGCACCTGCGCAGACCTGGAGAATGCCGGCCTCGACCTGCGGCTGAACACCCGCGCTCTCGCGATCGACCCGGACGCACGGACCGTCACCGTCACCGGCGAGCACGGCGCCGAGGAACTCGGCTACGACCAGCTCGTCATCGGCACCGGCGCGGTTCCCGTCCGGCCGCCGATTGAGGGTCTCGACACGCTCGGCGCGGAGGACGGCGTGCACCTGCTGCACACGATGGACGACACCTTCGCCCTCACCGCCACGCTCGAGCGCCAGCTGGCGTCGGCGGTCGTGGTCGGAGCGGGGTACATCGGGCTGGAGATGGTCGACGCCCTGCGCACCCGCGGCATCGAGGTCACGCTCGTCGAGCAGCTTCCGCAAGTCCTGTCCACAGTGGATCCTGAACTCGGTGTGCTCGTCGCTGAGGAGTTGCGCGCGCACGACGTCGACGTCCGTACCGGGACGCTGGTGCACCGCATCGAGCGTAATCAGGCGGGGCTGACCGTGAGCGGAAGCGACGGCTTCGAGAAGCGCGCGGACGTTGTGCTCGTCGTGGTGGGGGTCCGCCCGGACACTGTGCTCGCCGAAACTGCCGGCGTGAAACTCGGCGCCCGCGGGGCCATCGCCGTGGACCGCGGCATGCGCACCAGCGTCGACGGGATCTTCGCCGCGGGCGACTGCGTGCACACCTACCACCGGCTGCTCGGCCAGGACGTCTACCTGCCACTCGGGACAACAGCGCACAAGCAGGGCCGGGTCGCCGGAGAGAACGCCCTCGGCGGCGACCGGCAGTTCGCCGGCTCGCTCGGCACCCAGGTGCTGAAGGTCTTCGACCTCGCCATCGCACGCACCGGCCTGCGCGACCACGAAGCAACCGGCTTCCGGTCGGTGACGGTCGAAACGGTCGCCGACGACCACAAGGCGTACTACCCCGGCGCACGCCCGATCCACATTCGGCTCACCGGTGACGCCGACAGCGGGCGCCTGCTCGGTGCCCAGCTGGTCGGGCACCGCGAAAGTGCGGTGCACAAGCGGGTCGACATCTACGCGACCGCGATCCATCACGGCATGACCGTCGCCGGGATCGAGGATCTCGACTTGTCCTACACCCCGCCGCTGGGCAGCCCGTACGACGCGGTGCAGACGGCTGCCCACGACTGGGCGCAACGACTTCCGCTAGTTCGAGGGGTGCTCCCGGGGCCGGCGGAACTGGATGCCGATGCCGTCGAGCGCGGCGTACCGTCCGGAACAGATCGGGGTGAAACCTACCTGCGGCGGCGTCAGCGCTACTTCGGTAACGGACCGGGTTCCGTCGTCGTCGCAGCCGTACATCAGGGCCACCGGGTCCGGCAACTGGTCGGCGAGGCCCTGCTCGCGCAGATTCTGCAGCACCATGTCCCGGAACTGCGCCAGGACGACGGCGTACGCCGGATCCGGTTTCCGGCGTTGCGCGACCACGATCGCTTTGCCGCCGCCGTTCAGCTGCAGCTCGCCGACGAGCAGCCCCTCGTCCCACACCACTGCGGCCGCGAGGTCCGGGTCCTGGAACATGATGTGGATGTCCACCCAGTAGCCCGCGCCTGGCTTCGGGATCCACCGCACGTCCTGGTCGCCGACCTGGGGAGCGGTGGGCCGCAGCTCGGTGTGGGGCACGGTGAGGCGGTATCCGCGGCGCAGGCCCGCCACGAAGGGCTCGGGCTTGTCCCACTGGTCGACGTGCCGGTCGGCGTTGACCTCGACGTACTGCATCGCGACGTTCGAGAGGTAGGAATGCTGCCACTGCCCGGATTCGTGGAAACTGATCTTCATGCTGTGGGCGGTCGGCAGCGACACCAGGTAGACGTCGGAGCGGGTCTTCGCCGACAGGATCTTCCACACCGTCGACTTCGGGCCGTCCGCAGCGCCGACCGCGAACCGGAATCCTTCTCCCGGCTCGAGCGTGATCTGCTCGGGTGCCGGTGATCCACTCATACGAGATCAAACGACCGCCTTGCTCCCGGCGTTACGGCGTCGAGGCGGCCCTCGGCGTCTGTATGCCCGCGTGGACCACCGTCGCCGACACCGTCGGCGCCTCGCCGCGGGACACAGGCTGAACTGTTCAGCCCTTGCTGATATAATAGTTGACGCTGTACTGTTCGGCGCATGCTGACGTGTGAAACGCGGGGCGCGGCGCTGGCCCGGCTCGGCCGCGCACTGGCCGACCCGACCCGATGCAAGATCCTGGTGTCGTTGCTGGACGGCGTGAGCTACCCCGGTCAGCTCGCGACGGAACTCGAGTTGACCCGATCGAACGTGTCGAACCACCTGGCATGCTTGCGCGGCTGCGGTTTGGTCGTGGCGACGTACGAGGGTCGTCAGGTGCGCTACGAATTGGCGGACGCCCACCTGGCCCGCGCGCTGACCGAACTCGTGCAGGTGGTGCTCGCGGTCGACACCGCGCAGCCCTGCGTCGACGACGAGCAGCCCGCGGTAGCCGGCCGATGAACGGAGACACTGGCAGGCGCACGGAGTTGCCGTTGACGACCCCGGCCACCGCGCAGGACGGCTGCACCGACGGCTGCTGCGCACCCGAAGCGGCCACACGAGTCGATGCGCCGCGGCGGGCAGTCCTCTCTCGACGTGTGCGGCTGCTGGTCGGCGCGACCATCACCTACAACGTCCTCGAAGCGATCATCGCGCTCTCGGCCGGCTCGGTGGCATCGTCGACGGCGCTGATCGGGTTCGGGCTGGACTCGGTGATCGAGGTCGCCTCGGCGGCCGCGGTGGCGTGGCAGTTCTCCGGCAAAGACCCGGAAGCCCGGGAGCGGACGGCGTTGAAGGTGATCGCGGTGTCGTTCTTCGCGCTGGCCGCCTACGTCACGGCCGAGTCGGTGCGGTCGCTGTTCGGCGTGGAGCCGGCGGAACACTCGACGGTCGGGATCGTGCTCGCCGCGGTGTCGCTGCTGGTGATGCCGTTCCTGTCCTACGCGCAGCGCCGCGCCGGCCGGGAACTGGGGTCGGCGAGCGCGGTCGCGGACTCGAAGCAGACCCTGTTGTGCACCTACCTTTCCGGTGTCCTGCTGGTCGGGTTGCTGCTGAACTCGTTGTTCGGCTGGTCGTGGGCCGACCCGATCGTCGCGCTCGTCATCGCCGCGGTCGCGGTGAAGGAAGGCCGGGAAGCCTGGCGCGGCGAGCACTGCTGCTGAACCATCACTGCGCAGATTTCCCGGCCCACGCAAGGGCGAGCAACGCAAGAGCCATGCACGCGGCGACGTAGGCGAAGGCGGCCGCGGGTGAGGCGAGGGTGTAGAGCAGTCCGGCGACCGTGCTGGCGATGAGGTTTCCGGCCGCTTGGCCGGTGGCGAGCAGCCCGAACGCCGAGCCCCGCAGGTGCTCCGGGGCGAGGGCGGCGACGGCGGCGTGTTCGGCGGTTTCGGCGCAGCCGATCCCGATCCCGGCGGCGACGAACGCGACCCCGAGCACCCAGATGACCGGTCCGGTGGCGGCGAACACGAGGTAGGCGAGCAGGAACATCAGGACGCCGGCGCCGATGACCAGCAGGGGGCCGCGGGCGCCGAGCCGGTCGGAGATCTTGCCGGCAGGGAAGGACACCACGGTGGCGGCAGCGTTGTAGGCGGTGTAGAGCACCAGCGCGATCTGCGTGGCGGCCTGGAGCCCGTGACCGGGGACGAGCAGGTCGGTGGCCCGCAGGATCAGCAGGGTGGCGGCGAGGTTGCCGATCTCGAACAAGGCGAACGCGCCGAGCAGCCGTCCGAGCCGGCCGTGCAGCAGCGGGCGGACCTGGAACCGCAGCTTCCGGTGCTCCCGGCTGGCCGGCAGGCGCGCTTGGCGGATGGCGTAGCCGATCGCCGCGGCGGCGAGGAGTCCGGGGACGACGGAGATCAGGATCGCGGTCCGGACGGAGAACACCGCGACCAGGCCGAGGGCGAGCAGCGGGCCGACGATGGCGCCGAGGTTGTCCATGGTCCGTTCGAAGCCGTAGGCCCGCCCGTAGGCGGTGGGTGGGACGACGTCGGCCAGCAGCGCGTTGCGGGCCGGGACGCGCAGGCCGCGGGCGGCCCAGGCGCCGCCGCGCAGCAGTCCGGCGGTGAGGACGTTTCCGGCGGTGCCGATGAGGGAGGACAGCACGGCGGTGGCGGTGTAGCCGCCGACGGCGATGCGACGGCGGCGGCGGGGGTCGTCGGCGAGCGGGCCGCCGAGGAAGCGTCCGGCTCCGGCGAGACCGTCGGAGAGGCCTTCGATCAGTCCGAGCGCCGATGCGGGGGCGCC
This sequence comes from Amycolatopsis sp. NPDC058278, assembly GCF_042881395.1. Taxonomy (NCBI): domain Bacteria; kingdom Bacillati; phylum Actinomycetota; class Actinomycetes; order Pseudonocardiales; family Pseudonocardiaceae; genus Amycolatopsis; species Amycolatopsis sp. NPDC058278. Next base: position 17,114 of record NZ_JBHVXZ010000073.1, read on the forward strand.
GAGAGTGCCGGTGACCAGGCTGGCCATCAGGGCAGTGGGGACTTCGTGGCCGACGTCGGACAGGAAGCTGGCGGTGCCGATCCCGCCGACGCCGCGGGTCATCCACTCCCGCCGCGGCGCGGTCTGGTCGCTGTCCGGCTCTGCGTGCTGCTCGGTCACTCCATGACCTTCCAGCTCGACAGCCTTGAGGACAAGATCGGCCGACGAGCCCCAGTGGGCTGAGGTCGATCTCAGCTGACCGGTGAGACGCTTGACCAGGACAAACGGAAGGCTGTGCCATGGACCGTCAGGCGGTGCACGAGCAGTGGGAACGTGACCGCGTCGCCTTCCATGAGCTGGTGGCCGCCGCGACGACCGCGGACCTGCATCGCCGGTCCGCGGGCACGCGGTGGACCAATCAGCAGTTGTTGTTCCACTTGGTGTTCGGCTATCAGATCGTGCGTGCCCTGCTGGTGCTGGTCTGGGTGTTCGGGCGGCTGCCGGACCCGGTGAGCCGCGTGTTCGCCGCGGCGCTGAACGCGGCGACCCGCCCTTTCCATGTGATCAACTACCTCGGTTCGTGCGGCGGCGGACTGATCGGGCCGGTCCGGGCAGCGCGCTGGCTCGACCACATCATCGCGTCCCTGCACCGCAGCCTGGACCGGGCCGGTGAGGCGGATTTGTCGCGCGGAATGCATTACCCGACGCGCTGGGATCCGTTCTTCCAGCCGTACATGACGCTCGCCGACATCTACCGCTATCCGGCCCAGCATTTCGCCTTCCACCAGCGCCAGCTTGCTCTCGGCCGGTGACCGGAGCCGCCAGGTGCCGGACCGTGGCGATGACCAAGCGGGTCGCGGCGACGAGGGTGCCGAGCAGATCGTCGACGATCTGCTCCCCAACGCCCTGCGCGCCACCCCGGCCGGCACGGAACGCGCCCGCGCCTGCGAACGCTTCTCGCGCAACCCGGCCGACGACCGAAGCGAAGGCAGCGGACTCGGCCTGACCATCGTCGCCGGCGGCGACATTATTTTCACGAATTTCCGGTCTGGAACTGATTGGACCGGAAGCGGCAGTCGTTGCGGCTGGCTGGTGACCCCCCCCGCATCGGATGGCTCGCACGGATCGCTATTGCGGTAAATGACCTGGATGGAGGATCGACTGGGCGAAAGTTCACAGATCCGCAAGCAGTTGCCGCTCGCCGATCCGTCGGGTAACGGTTCGGCGATGCCGCCTTCGGTGTCGGCGCGGACGACGCGGCGAGAACGGCGGTGACGACGACGGCGTGGGAAGGGGACACGCGACGTTGATCGATCCGGCAGCCGGCGAGCCCTGCGCTGCGTCCACGACGATCCGACGCGCCAGCGGACAGCGGAGGAACCGGGAGCGGGGAGCCGCAGCGGGCGCTGTTCGTGCGGCGCTCTCGCGCAAGTACACCGCGCTGATCGGGTCACCGCCGAGGATCGACCTGACGTACTGGTGTCCTGGCGATAGGCGCGGGGCAGTGCGGCGTTCTGGGTTGGGCGGTCTGCGGTGGCTCTGGTTTGAACCGGCCGCGGACCTGGGCCATCCGAGTGCGGCCCGATGCCCACTCTGGCGACTTGGCCTCAGTCTGTCGCTGCGGCCGCCGGTCTACCAGGGGCGAAAGCCCTTGAAAGCCTCAATCCCCCGTTTGGGGAGTGCTGGGTGGGGAGGACGCCGGTCCGCAGGGCGGTCAGGCCGGGGGGTGTAAGGGGAGGATCGTGTCGAGGCCGAGCGGGGCCAGCTTGCGGCGTGCGGCCGTTGAGGCGATGACCTGCAAGGCGAACCGCAAGCCACTGCCGTGGTCGGGGCGGGTAGTGGTTGTCGCCGTCTGTCCGTTCATCCACTGCGCCAGCAGGTCGGCCGGGCCGGCAGGTGGGTGCGGCCACGTGATGCGAGCGTGGGGTGCGGTGGGATCACGTTGGACGGATGTCGCAGCCGTTGGGCCATGACGGCGCGCTTCGAGCCGTTCATCCGATCGGCGCAGTCGCGCCGTGTCGTCTGAGCCTGTATAACGCCCTATGCGGCGATGCTCTGTACCAGTCCTGCTGCCTGCCGGGTGTGGATGGCGATCTTGCCAACTGAAATGCTAGGGATAACTTCGATGCCAACGAATGCGTCCGGCGCTCAGGAGCGGAGAGCTGTGCCCTGACATAGTTATTCGGCCACTACTCGCGGGCGCCGGCCGCCGAGTCGATCCATACAATGGATTACTAACATCCCCTCCGGCGGCGCAACGGATTCCTCGATCTCACTCTCATGGTTGCTTAGTTGGCGATGCCGCCAACTGAGCGACGGCGAAGATCGGCCTCGGCTGAGCGTGTGGGATGGTGGTGCGCGGGAGGCGCAGGCTGGCACCGGTGACCAGTAACGATCACCGGCGCCGGTTGTTGTCGAGGCGGGGTGAGCGCGGGTCGATCCGCGTCAGACTAAAGTCAGCCACTGCGCGTGGTCGAAGCGAGCCTGGTTGTCGATCGTCTCGTCGATGCCTGCTCGATCACTGGCCGCGACTCTTAGCGCATCAAATCGCCGATGTCAACTGTGTCATTCATCTCACTCGTCGGTGTAACGGTGGTGTGAGGTTCTGGCGATGCGACATGCGGATAGGGGAGGAAACACCTATCTGGGTGCATCGTGCACGATTGCGATGAGCCCAGCGAGACCCGCGGCTGCAGCTGTGCCCGCGGGCCATCGGGGGCGGCCGTGGTGGGTCGCCGGGGGAGGAACTGGCCGTGGTCCGGTTACCGCGTCATGTCCATTTGATCCGTTGGGTCAGAGCACTCGCACTCGCCTTGACGATGACCCTTTTGGTCGGCAGCGCCGAAGCGATCGCAGCACCGCCGCGGCTGACCGAAGCGCCGAGGCCGGTAGACCCGCGTGACGTCGGGCTTCTGCCGCCTGCGCAGCCGGTACCGGTCGCGTCGACGGCGCCGTCCGAGGCGGATTTCGCCGCTCAGAGCCGGTTGGACGGAGGTGCGGGAGCGCACTTCGATCCGCAGCGGTCGAGGCCCGTGTCGCGGTCGATGTTCGCCACCGAGTACGTCAACGTCGATGGCACGCATTCGGTGCGGCAGTCGACCCAGCCGCTGAACGTTCAGGACGGCGCCGGGAACTGGCAGCCGGTCCAGACCACGCTCGAGACTGATCCCGCAACCAAGCGCGCCGACGTCGACCACCATCCGCTCAGCCCTTCGCTGGCCACCAAAGCCAACGACGCGGAGGTGCTTCAGGTCGAGTCCAGCGGCCACACCGCGGGGCTGGCGTTCGACCAGGCTGCGCCGACGTCAGCGGTGGTGAAGGGTGACTCGGTCACCTACCCCGACGTCGCCACCGGGACCGACCTGGACTACGAGATCACCCCGGGCGCGGTCAAGGAATCCATCAAGCTCAAGAGGCCGCCGGCCGCTGGCCGGTCGTCCTGGCGGTTCAAGCTCACTGCCAGGGATCTGACACCGAAACTCGAGAAAAACGGGTCGGTGACCTTGGCGGATCACGCTGGTGAGGCGAAGTTCGTGCTGCCGCCGATCGAGACCTGGGACTCCACGGGTGGCGGTGTGACGGCGCCGGCGATGACCGGCGGCACCTACACCCTCGACAAGGCCGGCAACGACTGGTGGCTCACCGTCGCCGTCGACGCCAATTGGCTGCGGGACCCCAAGCGGGTGTATCCGGTGTTTGTGGACCCGACGGTGACGTTTGGAGTGCAGTACTCCTTCGCTTACCGCTCGGACGGCACCAACTGCACCAACTGCGGACTGAGGGTCGGCAACAGCCAGGCCAGCGGGGACACCTACAACCGGTCGGTGGCGCATTTCGACTATTCGCCGTTGTGGGGCAAGACCGTCGTGGGCGCGACTGTGGACGTCACCCGCAATACCAGCGTGGTCGGGTCGGTGAAGACCTGGAACACGAACCTCTATCACGCATCGAACAACGACTTCAACGGTGTCGGCCCGTTCCTGGCCAGCGCGCTGGTCGGGGACGTGGGCTCGTTCTCCAGCCAGGCCTTCACGGACTTCCTGCGAGCCCGGGTCAACGCCCGCGACGACAACGTGTCGTTCATGCTGATCGGCGCGGAAAATGCGGGCACGTGGACGTACAAGAACCTCAACGCCACCCTCACCGTCGACACCGGCACCCCGGCTCCAGCGACGACACTGGTGGCGCCGGCTGATGGGACGGTGTCGACGTCGCTGACGCCGACCTTGTCGGTCGCGCCGGTGACGGACCCGGACGGCGATGCGGTGAAGTACTGCTTCCGGATAGCGACCGGTGCCGACGGCAAGTCCGGTGTCGTGGTCGAGTCCGGGTGCCTGAGCACGCCGACATGGACGGTGCCGGCGGGGGTTTTGCAGGACGGGGTCGCCTACACCTGGCAGGCGATGACCTACAGCGGCGCCACCACGATCACCCCGACCTGGATCGGCCACCTCAAGATCGACCAGCGGATCGGCAACCACGGTCCCTCACCGGTCGATACTGCGGGGCCGGTGAGTGTCAACCTGGCCAACGGCAACGTGTCCACCGCCGAGCAGACGCCGTCGTTCACCACCGTCGGCGGTAACGCGGGCCTGTCTTTCACCTACAACTCGCAGCAGGTGGAGAACAAGGGCCTCAAGGCGTCCTACTTCGCCGACCTGTCGCACAACGGAATCATCAACGACGCGCAGCAGCCGGTGCTGGTGCGGCCCGAGCCGCAGGTGAACGTCGACTGGGGTACGGATTCGCCGTTCGCGCCGGCGTTGCCCGCGGACTGGTTCGTGGTCCGTTGGGAGGGGTTCTTCCAGGCCCCAGTGACCGGGACCTACCAGTTCGCCGGGGTGCATGACGACGGTGGCACGGTGTGGATCAACAACGCCAAGGTCTACGAGGTCAACAACGCCAGTGACTTGAACTGGACGCAGTCGACGAATGTCTCGCTGACGGCGGGGCAGCGGGTGCCGATCAAGGTGGAGAACGCCGAGGCGATGGGCGCGGCGAAGATGCGCCTGTTCGTCCGCACCACCGACAACACCACGGTCGCCCCGCAGATCGTGCCCGCCGATTGGTTGTTCACTTCGGACCTGCCGGTGCTGCCTCAGGGCTGGACGCTGTCGGCGGATCTGGATGGTGACGGGTCGAGCTATACCGAGGCCAAGGTGACCGATCAGAACATCGTGCTGACCGACGCCTCCGGCGCCAAGCACACCTGGACCAAGAAGAGCACCGGCGGCTACGCCGCACCGGACAACGAAAACGGGATCATCGCGCTCGACACCGCGGGCAAGGTCACCCTCAACGAGGGCACCGCCGTGTTCGTGTTCCGCCCCGACGGCAAATTGGAAAGTCAGTCGAGCGTCCTCGACAGCCGTAAACCGGCGAGCCTGCAGTACGTCTACGACGGGACGCCGTCGCGGCTGCGGGAGATCAAGGACCCGGTCTCGCAGCGTTCGCACGTGCTGCACTACAACCGACCAGGCGATGACTGCTACGGCAGTGTCACCCCGCCGCCCGGCGCAGCGACGCTCCCGCCGTCACAGATGCTGTGCCGGATCACCTACTGGGACGGCACCGAGACGCGCCTTTGGTATTTCGGAACGGGATCGCTCCAGCTGGGGCGGATCGAGGACCCGGGTTCGGAGATCACCGACTACGGCTACAACGCCCAGGGTCTGCTCGGCGCAACGCGCGACAGCCTGGCCAACGAGTGGATCGCCGCCGACCCCGCGAACCGTCAGGCCAACGCGGGCGACCTGATCACGTCAATCGGTTACGACACCGCGGGCAAGCCGAAGGTCACCGGGGTCACCTTGCCACCACCCGCCGTCGGCCAGCCGCATCCCGGCCGGGCGTACCGCTACGACCCGGCCAACCGGCAGACCTTCGTCGACGTCCTCGGCCTCAACCCGGCCATCGGGTTCTCCTCGAAGGTCACCTACGACGACGCCGATCGCACACTGTCCACCACGGACGCAACCGGCAAGGTCGCCAGTAGGACCTGGAACGTCAAAGACCAGCCGCTGAGTTCGACCGATCCGGCCGGTCGGGTGTCGACCACGGTCTACGACTACGCCGACCGTCCGGTCGTCAAGTACGGGCCAGCTCCGGCTTCCTGCTTCAGCGGGCAGACCCCGACGGCGGCTTGCGCCGCGACGGTGCCCCGCACCAGCACTGGGTATGACGAAGGGATGAAGGGCCTGTCGGCGGCGTACTACGACAACTTGAGCCTGACCGGTGTACCGAAAGTTCTCGCCACGGGTATCGGGACGGCAGACGGCACGGTCAAGAGCGGGTGGGAGTACAGCAATGACGTCACCCCCGGCCTCTCCAGCGACGGGTTCTCGCTGCGGCTGACCGGCGAGATCGCGTTCCCGGCCTCCGGGGACTACACGTTGCGTGCCTTCGTCGACGACGGCATCCGCATGTGGATCGATGACCAGCTCGTCATGGACTACTGGCAGATCAGCAACGCCACCGAGCGTCAGGCCACCGTTCACAGCGACACCCCGGGCCAGGTCAAGAAGATCCGTATCGACTATTACGACAACGGCGGCTACGCCAAACTCGACTTGAACTGGACCACTCCCAGTGGCACCCAGGAACTCGTCCCCGGCACTCAGCTGCACCCGCGTTACGGACTGACCACGTCGACTACGACCTCCGAGTCCGACGGGGTTCCCGACAAGGTCACCACCACCCAGTTCGGCCAGAACGGCGTCGATCCGGTTTACGGCTTGGCGACGAGCACCACGACCGGTTCGGGTGGAACCCAGGTGACCAGCGCGACCACCTACGAGACGCCGGGTACGGGCTATCAGCGCGAATTGTCCAGGACAGCGCCCAGTGGTGCGGCGGCGACGACGGTGCACTACGGGGACACCGAGACCCGGGCCAACCCGTGTGTCGCCGGCAGTCCGGCGGTCAACCAGGGTGGCATGACCCGGTCGAACACCACCGCCACACCGGCGACCGGTGCCGCGCGCACCAGGGAGCTGGTCTACGATGCCTCGGGACGTGTCGTGGCCGATGCCACGTCAGGGGACTGGACATGCACGACCTATGACGCTCGCAGCCGCGTCGTGGCGATCAAGGTTCCGGCCAATGCGACCGCCGGCGAACGGACCGTGACGAAGAACTACGCGGTCGGCGGCGACCCGTTGGTCACGTCGATCACCGACGCCGCCGGGACGGTCACCACCGGGACTGACTTCCTCGGTCGCACGGTTTCCTACACCGACGTCCACGGAACCCGCACCGAAACCACCTACGACCTGGCCGGCCGCGTCGTCCAGGAGAAGGTCGTCCCGCCCAACGCCGCCGACCCGGCTCAGGTCACCACCTACACCTACGACGACGCCGGCCGCCTGCTGGCCGTCAAGCTGGGCAGTACCGTGTTGGCCACCTCGACCTACGACGCCGCGGGTGAGCCTGCCACCGTCAGCTACGCCAACGGAGCTTCGCTCAGCGCCATCGGCAAGGACGCCGCCGGCCGGGCCACTTCGCTGACGTGGACGACGAGTGACAACAAGTCCGTCGTTTCCCAGGTCGCCCGGACCAGGGCCGGCACCATCACCGACGAGTCCCTCGCCGGCACCGATGCTCGTCCGGACGGGCCGAACTACCTTTATGACGCGGCCGGGAGGATGACCGAGGCGTACGTGACCGGGCACCACTACACGTACGACTTCACGTCGACGGCGCCGTCGACGTGCCCCGCAGGATCGCGCGGCAACGCCGGGCTCAACACCAACCGGGTGCGGCTGCTCGACCAGACAGGCAGCGGCACGGCGGAAACCGGCTACTGCTACGACAACGCCGACCGGCTCCTGGCCACCACGGGTGCCACCGCGGTTGCCGGCCTCACCTACGACTCGCACGGCAACACCACCCAATACACCGTGGGTGGAGCCACGACGTCGCTCGGCTGGGATGCGGCCGATCGCAACCTGACCGCGCGGACCACCGGAACCGATCCGGCCGACGTCGGCTACGTCCGTGACGCCACGGACCGGATCGTCCGCCGGACCACCACGCAGGGCGACGCGGGCAGTGACGTCCTGATCGGCTACACCTCGAGCGGTGACACCGCCGACCTCACGCTCGGCACCGACAAGCGGATTCTGACCCGGACCCTCAGTCTTCCCGGTGGTGTTCTCTACACCGTGCCCGGCGGGACGGGTGGCACCGTGGTCTGGGACTTGCCGAACGTCCGCGGCGATATCGTTCTGACCTGCGACAGCACGGGAAAGCAGGCTGGTCCTCTTCGCGTGTACACGCCCTACGGCGAGCCCCTCGACCCCGCCGGAACGGTCAACCCCGACGCTGTGCCGGACAACCAGCCGGGCCAGGCCGACTACGGATGGCTCGGCCAGTACCAGCGTCCTTACGAACACGCGGGTGCGCTGTCGCTGGTGCAGATGGGAGCGCGGCCGTACAGCCCGCTGCTGGGCCGGTTCCTCTCGGTCGATCCGGTCGAGGGCGGTTCGGCGAATGACTACGACTACGTCCTCGCCGACCCCATCAACCGGTTGGACCTCAACGGTCAATGGTGGTCGTGGCTGCCCAAGGCGGTCACCAACTTCGTCGACAACCATGCCTCCACCCTCATTTCAATCGGGGTCGGTATCGCCGCGGGAATCGCCGCGGGCGCGATTTGTGCCGGGACAGCAGGGTTCGGGTGTGTCGTCATCGCCGGCGCGATCATCGGCGCGGCCGGCAACGGCGCGGCTCAGACAGCTCTGGCGTCGGCACGTCACGAGCCGGTGACACCGCGTAGGATCTTCGGCTGGATGGCATCGGGTGCTGTCGGTGGCGCTCGGGCCGGCTTTATGGGACGGCTGGGGTACTCGGGCCTGGGTTACGCCCGCCAGGCGTGGCGGTTCCGCCTCAACGGCGCCAAGTGGAGCCACCATGCCAAGGTAAGCTGGCACCTGGCCAGGACCCGGCACAATTGGAGGTTCTTCAGGTGAGTGGTGCGCTGGTGAAGCGAGCTGCGAACGTGGCCGTCGCGCTGGCCATCATGTGGGGTGCCTGTTTTCTGATGACCTTGCCGTTCGGTCTCAGTGATCTCGGGTTTTCCCTGATCTTCGCGACTGCACTGACAGCGGTGACCGTCCTCCTGGTCGGTGTCGGACGGCTGATCAAGCGAGGCTGGGACGCGCTGAAGAGGCGATAAGCAGCCCCGGTGTTCGTCGCCGAACCCGTTGAATCGGGCAGAGGGTGCCGAGGGACGCTCGCAACCTCTGCCCGATTGACATTTTCGCGGTGCCGTGCTGACCACCACGAACCCGGCCGCTCGTGCCAGTAGACCGAAACATCGATCACCGGACAGACCAACATCGGGTAGCAGGTGTCGCTGCAGCCATTGCGTGTGGCATCAGCGTCGTGTGCGTGGTCGGTGACGCATTCGCGCTGGCTGCCCAGGTAGCAGGCAGTGCTGGCTTGCCCAACTTGTCAGTGGGTTGATCCAAGCCCAGATCCACTAGGGCGTCCTCGGTGCGATCCGGGCCAGCCGAGCAAAGGCAGCCAGGACGCGCGCGGTCGTGTGGTTTGTCGGAAGGACATGCCAGGGTGGCCCGGGTTGGACGGCACCCCGGTCTGATGGAGGATGGGAGCCGACATGGTAGGTCGCTCGGAGTGGTCAGGCGATCGAAGGAAAGCGTCCCTCATGATTTTGCCGATAAATGCAAGCTAATCCGAGCTAGCGTGCAGTTCGGATACGATCACGTACACAAGATGAGAGGGGCGTGCGTGTGACCGTCGACCGCGATGTTACCTTGCGAGCTGACGCGCGCCGCAATCGAGACAAGATCATCAATGCTGCACGCGCCATTTTTGCCAGCAGTGGCCTAGAATCGCCGATGGAGGAGATCGCTCGTACCGCCGGAGTCGGCGTCGGCACACTCTACCGCCGCTTTCCGGATCGGGAAGCCCTGATCAAGGCCGTCGCTGTGGAGAGCTTTGAACGTGTCCTCTCCGACGCGAAGGCCGCGGCCGCGGCGGAGCCGACTGCATGGGAGGCTCTCGTGTGGCTAATGCGGCACTCGGTCGAGTTGCAATTGAGCATCCAGTTGGCGATGGTGTCGCCGAGGGTAAGGGAAATACTCAAGACGGACTCACAGGTCCGCGAGCATCGTGCCCAGTTGATCGACCTCCTGGGGGAGTTGGTGTGTCGCGCACAAGAAGAGGGCACGCTCCGGACCGACGTCGGAGCCGGTGACATCGCGATGATGTGCGCGATGTCGCTGCGTCAGATGCACGCCAAATCGGCGGAAACAGCCCGACTCGGGGCGACTCGATGCATCGCGATCATGATCGACGGACTCCGAACGCGCGACGGCGCTCCGCTGCCGGGACACCCGCTCACGGGTGACGACCTCGATGTGCCCAATGTGGGCGATCGATAGCGCGTCAGCCTTGTCAAGGCCCGCTAGCCGGCTCGTTCTGGTACGGAACTTTCATTCCACGGTGCGGACAGTGGCGAACGGTCCACGCTGTGGCCGCATCATGGCCAGGCTGACCGGGCGGAGATCGACGGTATCGAGATCGAGTTCGGTGCGAGCGAGCACTCGTTCCAACAGGACTGCCAACTCCGTGGTGGCGAACACGGCGCCGACGCAGCGGTGTGGCCCGCCGCCGAAGGGAAGATATTCGTGCAGTGCGGGTTTACGGTGGCCAGGCCGGTTCGGGTCCCAGCGCAGGGGCTCGAACCGGAGCGGATCCTCCCACAGTTCCGGTAGCCGATGAGTGACGTATGGGCTAATCACAATTGTGCTACTCGCGGCCACATGCGTGTCGTGGAAGTCGAAGGCGGTTGCCGCCCGCCGGGGGATGACTGCGCCGGGAGGGTGCAGTCGCAGCGTTTCCGACACAACACCGTCCAAGTAGCGCCACGTCCCGTCCGTGCTGTCCTCGCGGGCCTGCTTCCAGCGGTCGGGCTCGGCTAGCAGTTCGTAGGCTGCCCAGGCGCTGGCTGCGCTGGTCGTTTCGTAACCGGCGGCGATCAAGCTAATCACTTGGTCGACGATCTCGGTGTCGGTCAGTCGGGAGTTGTCGTCATCACGCGCTGCGACCAAGGCGCTGAGAACGTCGTGGCCATCGACATCGGGCTCCCGACGACGGTGCTCTATCTCTGTGATAATTCGCTGTGCCACTACTTCCCGGCCTGCGATCGCTCGGCGCCATGCCGGACTGCCTAGACGTTGCAACTGCTGCCACGGAGGTTGCCGATGGGCTACCTTGAGCGCGTCCTCCAGTAGTCTGCCGAGCTCGGGCTCGTCGGCGGCCAAGCGTGCTCCGAACAAGATCTCAATCGTGCTGCGGCGAATCACCCGACCCAGCTGCTGATAGAGGTCGATGACCTGGCCGGGGCGCCAGGAGTCGATCGCGGCATCGGCGTGACGGCGCATCGTGGCGGCGTAGTCCCGGATACGGCGCTGCCCGAATGCTGGTGTGACAAGCCGTCGGAGGCGCTGGTGTTGCTCACCGTCGCTGACTATCAGCGCATTCTCGCCATCGACGGCCATCAAGGACTGGAAAGCCTCCCGCCAGCGGAAGAGCTGAGAGTTCGCCAGGACGAAGCGGTTGGCTTCCGGGCCGAGCATATAGGTGTAACGCAGTGGACCGACGCCGAGCGTGCACACCGGCCCGAACCTGCGATAGATGCCCATGATCCCCTGATGGGGATTCCTGGCGAGTTCAGTCATGCTTCGCCATGCATCGATTCTCATCGGCGACATGCCGTGGCTCCGTTCCGGTGCGTGCCGATTACTCCATCGCAGTCCTCCGGACAGCCGCTGATAAGCAGGTCCAGCCACAAGGGCGAGCGTGGGCGAGCCGCAACCGGTTCAACGCTTGACATCAGTCGACCCCCCAGTCATGACGAGACCGCGTACGTGCGTTGCTCGTGAAGGCGACGGTATCACCGCCACACTCGTGCGGTCGTCACGTCAAGGTGTGAGGTGAACATCACACTAAATGCCTGGTGGGCTGTACCGCTCGACGGCTTGCACGTCGCCGAGCGGGTTGCCCCGGCTGGCGTGGTCGGTCAACCTTTCGGCGAACGAGCCGACTCGACCGGTACCATGCCGTCGTGCACACTTCGACCGCTAACACTTTGCCCGTTGCACGACGCAAGCTGACCGGCTGGGGGCGCACTGCGCCGACCACAGCCGATGTGTTGCGTACGGAGAATCTCGATCTGATCGTCCGCGCGGTTCGTGAGGCTGGTCGGCGCGGAGTGATCGCCCGTGGGCTGGGGCGTTCGTACGGCGATCCTGCGCAGAACGCCGGCGGTCTCGTGCTCGACATGTCCGGGCTGCGGCGCATTCACTCGATCGATGCGGACACCGGCCTGGCCACGCTCGACGCCGGGGTGGACCTTGATCAGTTGATGCGTGCAGCGTTGCCCTTCGGCTTGTGGGTGCCGGCGCTACCGGGAACCCGGCAGGTGACCGTGGGGGGTGCGATCGCGTCCGACATCCACGGCAAGAACCACCACACCGCCGGTAGTTTTGGCAACCACGTGGTGTCGATGGACTTGCTCACGGCCGATGGCGAGGTCCGCACCTTGACTCCAGACGGCCCGCAGTCGGAGTTGTTCTGGTGCACGGTCGGTGGCATGGGGCTGACCGGGGTGATCCTTCGGGTGACAATCCGGATGACCAAGACCGAGACCGCTTACTTCATCGCCGACCACGACCGCACGGAGAGCCTGGAAGAGACGGTCGCCTTCTTCTCCGATGGTTCCGACGCCAACTACGGCTACTCGGCCGCGTGGTTCGACGTCATGTCCACCGGAGCCAAGCTGGGGCGCGCCGCCATCGGACGTGCCTCGTTGGCGAAGCTGGATGAGTTGCCGAAAAAACTGCGGGCGAACCCGTTGAAGTTCGACGCACCGCAGCTGATGAAAGTGCCCGACATCTTCCCCAGCGGTGCGGCAATGAACAAACTCTCCTTTGCCGCGCTTGGCGAGTTCTACTACTACACCACCCCGAAGCGAGGAAGGGGTAAGGTGCAAAACCTCACTGCCTTCTACCATCCTTTGGACTTGTTCGGGGAGTGGAACCGTGCGTACGGAGCGAAGGGCTTCCTGCAATACCAATTTATTGTTCCTTTTGGCGAGGAAGCCAAATTCTGCGACTTGATTCGTCACATCTCGAAATCCGGCCAGTATTCCGCCTTGAATGTCTTCAAGCGATTTGGCGACGGTAATCGTGCACCCATGTCTTTTCCGGCTCCCGGTTGGACGATCGCGGTCGATTTTCCGATCAAGGCCGGGCTAGACCGCCTTTGCATCGATTTGGACGAACGAGTGCTCGACATGGGCGGTCGGCTTTACCTCGCCAAGGAATCCCGCGCGTCGGCGGAAACCATTCGGCAGATGTATCCGCGACTCGAAGAGTGGCGCAAGGTTCGTCAGTCTGTTGATCCGGAGGGCGTGTTCGCCTCCGATATGAGCCGACGGCTCGAACTCTGACGTGGGTGAACAGTCGGACCGTACTGACGTCCCGCGGGTCCGATGGCAGGAAGGGTTCCGGTTGTCGTTGCGGGTTCGGCTGTCGTGACAGGTAACGACGCGGCGTCGTGGGTGCGGGTGTTCCATCCCAATCCGGACGCTGCACTCCGCATCGTCTGTTTTCCGCACGCCGGCGGGGCCGCGCCCTTCTTTCACTCGTTGTCCCAGGCGCTCTCGGGTGATTTCGAAGTGCTGTCCTTGCAGTATCCAGGGCGGCAAGATCGGCGATCGGAACCGTTTATCGACGACATCCACGTGTTGGCGGATCGAGTCGCGAAGGTGCTGTGCCGCTGGACTGACCGGCCCCTGATCTTCTTCGGGCACAGCATGGGTGCCACCTTGGCTTATGAAACCGCTTTGCGTCTCGAACCAGTCGGGGCCGGGCCGACCGCGCTGTTTGTCTCGAGCCGACGTTCACCTAATGCGGTTCCGGTCGAACTCGTCCATCTTCGTGACGACCGAGGGTTGCTGGATGAAGTCAAAGGGCTGAGCGGAACCGAATCTTGGATGTTCGACGATCCCGAGATCGTCGAAATGATTCTACCGGTGTTGCGCAACGATTACCGCGCAGTGGAGACGTATCGCCATCGTCCACACCGCCCCCTGGCTTGCCCGATATTTGCTCTGGTTGGCGACCGTGACCCGAAGGTTGCGGTCGACGATATGCGGGACTGGAGAAATTTCAGCGCCGCGGGATTCGAATTGAATGTATTTCCTGGGGGCCATTTCTACCTCACGGACAACCAAGAGGCCGTCGTTCAGCTCCTTTCCAGGGTGGCCAAGGCTTGATGTGGCGGGCTGGGTTCGGATACGTTCGATCGCGGGGCGGATGACAGGTCGCCCCAAGTTGGTTGATGTACGACGACCTGGCCGCTAGTGTGGCGACTGCGCCAACCAGGGAGGGAACTCGCGCGAGCAGCTGTGCAAACGGTGTTCGGCCCCGTGCTCGATGACGAGCTGAACCGGTGGTCTTGAGCCGCCGGCATTCGTATCGAGGGGGAGGGCGATCATGGCACGCGCAGACGATGGGGATATGCCCACCGCCGAGCTCGACTTGGTGTGTGCGGAGGTAGCGGCTCTTCTTGGGGGGCGGGACTCCGTCGTAGTCGACGTGGACAAGAGCTTCCAAGACTTCGGAATCCGCGGCCGGCGGGCGGCTGAACTCGTCGCGCGGTTGTCGTCCAGGTCGGGAGTGTCCTTGCCCGCCAGCCTCGTGTTCGACTACCCGACTCCCGCGGGCGTCGCCAGGTACCTGGGCCGGCGGTTGTCCGGTCTGGAAAGCAGCGCTGCCACTACCGTTCAGATGGACAGTGGCGAGCCAGTCGCGATCATCGGTATGTCCTGTCGCCTCCCCGGCGGGGTCGCGTCGCCTGACGAGTTCTGGCGGCTCGTGGCCGGTGAAGTGGACGCGATCTCGGGACCACCAGCTGATCGCGGCTGGGAACTGGCCGGCAAGCCGTACTCGGGTATGGGTGGGTTCCTGCACTCCTGCGCCGACTTCGACGCACCCTTCTTCGGAATCGGCCCATCGGAAGCGCTCACTATGGACCCGCAGCAGCGGTTGCTGCTCGAGACTGCCTGGGAGGCCGTCGAAAGCGCGCGCATCGATCCGCGAGCTCTGCGAGGCAGTCGTACCGCGGTCTACGCCGGAGTCTCCACCCAGGACTACGGGCCGGGCGTCGTCAATGCGCCGGAAGACACCGCGGGCTCTCTCTTCCTGGGCACTGTGAACAGCGTGGCGTCCGGCAGGGTGGCGTACACCCTCGGCCTCGAGGGGCCGACCGTCACCGTGGACACCGCTTGCTCCTCCTCACTGGTGGCCCTGCACTGGGCGGCACGGTCACTCCGCTCCGGCGAATGCGAGCTGGCGCTGGCCGGCGGTGTCGCCGTCATGTGCACCCCGGCGCTGCCGATCGCGTTCAGCGAAATGCGGGCGACCGCCGAGGACGGACGGTGCAGGGCATTTGCCGCAACTGCGAACGGAACCGGGTGGAGCGAAGGGGCCGGTTTCCTCCTGCTGGAGAAGCTTTCCGACGCCCGTCGGCTGGGGCATCGGATCCTCGCTGTGGTCCGTGGGTCGGCGATCAACCAGGACGGCGCGTCCAACGGGCTGACCGCTCCCAACGGCCCGGCCCAACAGCGCGTGATCCGGCAGGCACTGGCCAACGCGGGGCTGTCGGGTTCGGACGTCGACGTCGTGGAAGCGCACGGCACCGGCACGAAGCTGGGCGACCCGATCGAGGCACAGGCGCTGCTGGCCGTTTACGGGCAAGACCGGACCACACCGTTCCTCCTGGGATCGGTGAAGTCGAACATCGGACACACCCAGGCGGCGGCCGGCGTGGCCGGCGTGATCAAGATGATCCTCGCCATGCGCCACGGCTGGGCGCCGAAGACCCTGCACGTCGACGAGCCGACGCCCAAGGTGGACTGGACGGCAGGATCGGCCCGGCTCCTGACCGCGGGCAAGGCGTGGCCGGAGACAGGGCGGCCACGCCGGTCGGCGGTTTCCTCCTTCGGGGCGGGCGGTACCAACGTGCACGTGGTGCTGGAGCAGGCACCGGACGACACGCCGGCTTCGCCACCATCGACGGGACCCGGCGGTGTTCTGCCCTGGGTGCTGTCCGGGCGCTCGGCCGAGGCTCTGCGCGCCCAGGCTGCACGCCTCGGGGAATTCGTGCGGGACCGGCCGGAGCTCCTGCCGGCGGATATCGCGTTGTCCCTGACCACCACCCGCAGTGACTTCGAACATCGCGCGGTGGTGCTGGGGCACGACAAGGAGTCGTTACTGAACGGCTTGACCTCGATCGAGGCTGGCGTACCCGACGCCGCGGTCGTTCTCGGAGCCGCCCTGCCGCAACGGCACGGGGCCGTGCTGGTGTTTCCGGGGCAGGGGTCGCAATGGGCGGGCATGGCGGCGGGTCTGCTGGAGGACTCGGAGGTCTTCGCAGGCGAGCTTGCCGCGTGTGACGAGGCGCTGGCCCGGTACGTGCCGTTTTCGGTGCGGGACGTGCTCCAGCGCAGGTTGGAACTGGAGCGGGTGGAGGTACTGCAGCCGGTCCTGTTCGCAGTGATGGTCTCCTTGGCGGCGATGTGGCGCGCGGCCGGGATGCGTGTCGCCGGTGTGGTGGGGCATTCGCAGGGCGAGGTCGCGGCGGCGTACGTCGCCGGGGCGCTCGGCCTGGGAGATGCGGCGCGGATCGTCGCCGTGCGAAGTCGCCTGGTGGCGGAGTCGTTGTCCGGCAAGGGCGGGATGGTGTCCGTCTCGCTCCCCGAAGCCGCTGTTCGGGGCAGGCTCGCGGGTTGGCCCGGAGCCGGCGTCGCCGCGGTGAACGGCCCGGATTCGGTGGTCGTTTCCGGTACGGACGAAGCACTGGCGGAGTTGCTGGCGCAATGGGAGACCGAGGGAGTCAGGGCACGCCGGATCGCGGTCGACTACGCCTCCCATTCTGTCCAGGTGGACGCGCTGGAGGATCGTCTGCGTCGGGCACTGGCGGCGGTGAAGCCCCGGCGAGGCGTGCTTCCGTTTTGGTCGACGGTGACCGGCGACCTCCTCGACACCGAAGCACTGGATGCGGATTACTGGTTCCGCAACCTCCGCGAGCCCGTCGCCTTCCACCGCGCGGTTCGAGCGCTCGCGGATCAGGGGTTCGGCACCTTCATCGAGGTGAGCCCTCATCCGGTGCTGGTCATGCCGATCGAACAGATCCTCGCCGAGACCCCAGTGCCGGCGACGGTCGTCGGATCGCTGCGCCGGAACGTAGAAGACGTCGCCGCATTCCAGCAAGCGCTTGCTACCGTGCACGTCAGCGGCCAGCGGATCCGGTGGGACGCCGTGTTGCCCCCGGCGAACGTCGTCGACCTGCCGACCTATGCCTTTCAGCGCACCAGGTTCTGGCTTGAGCACCGAGAAGCGGGTCCTCTGCTGGACAGAGGCGTGCGCTCGCCGGCCTCCGGTGAATGGGTCTTCCGGGGCCGTGTCTCCTGGGCAACACACCTTTGGCTCGTCGGCCACGCGGTGCGGGGAACGGTCTTCGCGGCCGGATCCATGGTGGCCGAGCTGGTGCTCCGGGCAGGTGAACGAGCGGGATGGCCGCGAGTTGAAGAACTGGTCCTCCACACACCGATGGTGCTGCGCGAGGACGAAACGCGTGAGATCTGCGTGGTGGTGACGAGAGAACGACGAGCCACCGTTTACTCCGGCGTCGAGGGCGAAGAGCCAGATTGGGTTGAGCACGCTAGTGCCACGCTCGGCGCGACAACGCCGGCGGCCCAGCACAGCTGGGCGATGACGTGGCCACCGCCTGGCGCAGAGGTCGTCGAAGTCGCTGACGTGTACGAGCGGTTCGCGGCAGGCGGCTACGAATACGGTCCTGCGTTCCGCGGGTTGCGGACGGCTTGGCGACGCGGTGGGGAGATCTTCGCCGAGGTGGCGCTGCCCGTCTCGGGTTCGGACGGGTTCGGCGTCCACCCGGCGCTGCTGGATGCCGCCTTGCACGCCTGGACGATGGGCATGCTCGACGGGGGGCCGATCCGCCTGCCGTTCACCTGGACAGGCGTTTCCCTGCATGCGGTCGGCGCCAAAGCACTTCGCGTGCGGCTGATCCCCGGCGGCGGGGACGGTTGCGCAGTGGAAGCAGCGGACGGTTCGGGTCGCCCGGTACTGTCCGTGGATTCGCTGGTAGCAAGGGAAATCGACACCGCCGCACTCGGAACGTCCGGAACAGAGGACCTGTACGCCGTCGAATGGCTCGAACACGGGGCCGCCGACAAAGTCTTCACGCGGTGGGAGGTCGTGGGCAGCGACCCGTTCGGAGTAGCACAAGCCATCGTCCACGCCGGAGCCGAGGTCACGTCGGTGTCGGCTGACTTAACGATCGTTTCCCTTACCACGGCGCCGGTTTTCGGCTCGGACACCGCACAGGATGTCGGCGAACGAGTGCTGGAACTCGTCCAGCAGTGGTGTGGGGACCACCCCCCGTCGGCGAGGCTGCTGGTCGTGACCCGGGGTGCAGTGGCGGCTTCAGCCGACGACAGCGTCGAGAATCCTGCACAAGCCGTTGCGTGGGGCCTGATCCGCACGGCGCAGACCGAGCACCCCGGCCGCTTCCTGCTAGCCGACGTCGATCACGATGACGCCTCGGTTCGTGCCCTGCCCGCCGCCCTCCACGCCGGCGAACCCCAGCTGGCGCTCCGGCGCGGCGTCCCGCTGGTGCCCAGGCTCCGGCGACTGCCCGTCGGGGAGAGCTCACCGCCGGTTTGGCCGAAGCAGGGCACGGTCCTCATCGTCGGCGGTACCGGTGCGCTGGGAGCCGAAGTCGCCCGGCATCTCGTCGCCGAACATGCCGTGCCCCACCTGGTGCTCGTCGGCCGCCGGGCAGGGGACGCCGGGGAACTGCGGGACGAACTGGTCGCGGCCGGAGCCGAATCGGTCCGCCTCGCGTCCTGTGACGCGGCCGACCGGGCGGCGCTCGCGCGCGTGCTCGGGGAGATCCCGGCCGAGCACCCGCTGACCGGCGTGGTGCACGCCGCGGGTCTGCTCGATGACGGAACACTCGACTCCCTGACTCCGGAGCGGATCCGCGGTGTCTTCAGAGCCAAGGTGGACGTCGCGGTCAACTTGCACGAACTGACGGCCGGGCGCCAGCTCTCCGCGTTCGTGTTGTTCTCCTCGCTCGCGGGCCTGCTCGGCACCGCCGGGCAGGGCAACTACGCGGCGGCCAACGCGTTCCTGGACGCGCTCGCCGCACATCGGCGTGCCCGTGGTCTCGCCGGCTCCAGCCTCGCCTGGGGCTTTTGGGCAAGACGTGGCGAGCTGACTCGTCATCTCGGAGACGAGGATGTCGCACGCCTTACCCGCTCCGGGGTGACCCCGCTGTCAACCGAAGACGGCCTTCGGCTGCTGGATCGGGCGCACTCGGTAACGCGGTCTCTCGTGGTACCGGCGAGACTGGATCTCCTGGCGCTCCCTCGGATGGCGCCAGGCCCGCTGACCCGCCGGGCCACGGCGGCACCGCGTACGGTCGGCGGCAGCGGTCCGGACCTGCGTGCTCGCCTGGCGGCACTGCCCGAGGCCGAACGAGAGCCCGTGCTGGTGAATCTGGTGCGCGAGCACGTGGCCGCTGTGCTCGGCTATGCGGAACCCACGCTGATCGGCGCCGACCGAGGCTTCCAGGACCTCGGGTTCGACTCGCTGAAGGCCGTGGAGCTGCGCAACCGGCTGGCCGCCGCGGCCGGGATCCGGCTGCCGGTGACGGTGGTATTCACCTACCCCTCGCCGACGCACCTGGCCGCGCACCTCGCGGAAGAGCTGGGGCCGGCCGCCGGTCCCGCCGCGCAGGACGAGGAGCTGGCCGGCTTCCTCGCGGACATTCCGGTGGACCGGCTGCGCCGAGCCGGGCTGCTGGACACGCTCCTCGCGCTTGCGGGCCGGACCGGCAGCCCTGCGGCCGGACCGAACGAGCTGGACGAGATGAGCGCCGACGAACTCATTCGCGCGGCGCTGGAGAGATGACAGACACCTGCTGAGGCAAGAACTGGGGGAGCAGTGACCGAAGCAGACGGCCGCCTTGTCGAGGCCTTGCGCGCGTCGCTCAAAGAGAACGAGCGGCTGCGCGAACTGCACCAGCACGCGGTCGACGCCGCCGCCGAGCCGGTGGCGATCGTCGGTATGGGCTGCCGGCTGCCGGGCGGGGTCGGTTCCGCCGGCGAACTGTGGGACCTGGTCGCTGCCGGGCGGGACGCGATCTCGGGTTTCCCCACCGACCGGGGCTGGGACCTCGAGGGACTGTTCGATCCGGACCCCGACCGTGTGGGCAAGTCCTATGTTCGCGAGGGTGGCTTCCTCCACGACGCGGGAGATTTCGACGCCGGCTTCTTCGGCATCTCGCCACGCGAGGCCACGGCGATGGACCCGCAGCAGCGGCTGCTGCTGGAGGTCTCCTGGGAGACGCTGGAGCGGGCCGGGATCGATCCGCGGTCGTTGCGCGGCAGCTCCACGGGCGTCTTCACCGGAATCATGTACTACGACTACGCGGCCGGGCTCCCCGAACGTCCCGCAGACCTGGAGGGGCTCCTCGTCAGCGGGAACGCGGGGAGCGTGGCATCGGGACGGGTGGCCTACACACTGGGCCTCGAAGGCCCGGCCGTCACAGTCGACACCGCCTGCTCCTCGTCGCTGGTGGCGCTGCACCTGGCGGTGCGTTCGCTGCGGTCCGGCGAAAGCGATCTGGCGCTGGCCGGCGGGGCGTCGGTGATGACGTCGCCGTCGACGTTCGTGGAGTTCTCGCGGCAGCGCGGACTGGCGCCCGACGGCCGGTGCAAGTCCTTCGCTGAGGCGGCGGACGGCACGGCGTGGAGTGAAGGCGTCGGGCTGCTGCTGCTCGAGCGGCTTTCCGACGCGGTCCGGCACGGGCACCCGGTGCTGGCGATGGTCCGGGGCACGGCCGTCAACCAAGACGGGGCCTCCAGCGGACTGACCGCACCGAACGACCTGGCGCAGGAACGGGTGATCCGGCAGGCGCTGGCAGACGCTCGGCTGGCGGCATCCGACGTCGACGTCGTCGAAGCCCACGGGACCGGAACACGGCTCGGGGACCCCATCGAGGCTCAGGCTTTGCTCGCCACCTACGGGCAGGAGCGACGGCACCCGCTGCTGCTCGGCTCGCTGAAGTCGAACATCGGACACGCTCAGGCTGCCGCCGGGGTGGCAGGCGTGATCAAGATGGTCATGGCGATGCGCCACGGAGAGGTGCCGCGAACCCTGCACGTCGACGAGCCGACCTCACACGTCGAGTGGTCGGCCGGCGCGGTCGAGCTGGCCCGCGAGCACCTGTCGTGGCCCCGGACGGGACAGCCGCGGCGAGCGGCGGTCTCGTCGTTCGGGATCAGCGGGACCAACGCTCATGTGGTGCTCGAGGAAGCGCCGTCCATCGACGCCGAAGCGAGCGTCTCAGCCCCGCTCGTGACCGGTGTCGTTCCCTGGGTCCTGTCGGCGAAGTCCGCCGAAGCTTTGCGCGCCCAGGCCGATCGGCTCCGGGACCACGCCGCGGCGCATCCCGGGCTGCGTCCCGAGGACGTCGCCTTCTCCTTGGCCTCGACTCGGGCAGTGTTCGAGTCCCGGGCCGTGGTGCTCGGCACGGGACGGAAGACATTGCTGCAGGGCCTCGAAGGCCTTGCGGTGGCAACACCGCGGCACACCGCCCGCGATGGGGTTGTGCTGGTGTTCCCCGGGCAGGGCTCGCAGTGGCCGGGTATGGCGGCCGGGTTGCTGGATTCCTCCGAGGTCTTCGCCGCCGAGCTGGCGGCGTGTGACGCGGCTTTGTCGGCGCATTTCCCGTTTTCCGTGCTGCAGGTGATCCGGGACGGCGCCAGCCTCGACCGGGTCGACGTCGTGCAGCCGGTGCTGTTCGCCGTGATGGTGTCGCTCGCTGCGCTCTGGCGGGAGTCCGGCGTCCGCGTCACCGGCGTGGTGGGCCATTCGCAGGGTGAAGTCGCGGCAGCCTACGTGGCGGGTGCGTTGTCCTTGGCGGATGCGGCGCGGATCGTGGCCGTGCGCAGCCGGCTGGTCGGCGCGGAGCTGTCCGGCCGGGGTGGGATGGTTTCCGTCGCGCTGCCAGTCGAAGCCGTGCGCGCCGCGCTGCCCGACGGTACGTGCGTCGCGGCGGTGAACGGTCCCGAGTCGGTGGTGGTGTCCGGGGCGGACCCGGCACTGGACGAACTGCTCGCGCACTGGGTGGCCGAAGGCGTACGCGCCCGCCGGATCGCCGTGGACTACGCATCGCATTCCGATCAGGTGGACGTCCTGGCCGGACGGCTCCAAGAAGCGCTGGGCGTCCTGCGGCCGCGACCGGGATCCATCCCGTTCGCGTCGACGGTGACGGGCGGCTTGCTGGACACGGCCGAGCTCGGTGCGGACTACTGGTTCCGGAACCTGCGTGAGCCCGTCCGCTTCGCCGACGCCGTCCGCGCGCTCGGGGAGCAGATCTTCGTCGAGGTGTCCCCGCACCCGGTGCTCGTGCCGGCGATGCTGGAGACACTCGACGTGGCCGGGGTAATGGCCACGGTGGTCGGCACGCTGCGGCGGGACCACGACGATGCCACCCAGTTCCTGACCTCGCTGGGAGCGGTGTTCGCAGCCGGGGCGACGGTGGCCTGGGCGCGGGTCACGGGCGGGGGCGCGCGCGTCGAGCTTCCGACGTATTCGTTCCAGCGCAAGCGGTACTGGCTGTCCCGCGACGGCGGTGGTGGTGAGCTTTTCGAGTCCGCGGTCGAGCTTCCCGGCTCCGGGGGCTGGCTCTGCACCGGCCGGATCTCGCCGCAAGCACAGCCCTGGCTGGCCGATCACGCCGTGCTGGGCACGGTGCTCGTGCCCGGGACAGCGCTGGTGGAGCTGGCGCTGCGGGCCGGCGCCCACGCGGGCTGCGGTGAACTGGCGGAGCTGACCCTGCGGGCACCGGTGATCGTGCGCGAGGGCGAGACGCTGGATGTGCGGGTCGAAGTGGGCGGCGCCGATGAAACCGGCCGCCGGCCGGTCACCATCCATTCCGGTCGTGGTGGCTGGACCTGCCATGCGGAAGGCGTGCTGGCGCCCGGGCTCGCAGCACCCGGGGCGCCGGACTGGGCCGTGAGCTGGCCGCCCGCCGGTGCGGAGCCGGTAGAAGTCCAGGACGCCTACGATCGGTTCGCGGAAGCTGGCTACGACTACGGCCCGCAGTTCCGGGGCATGCGCGCTGTTTGGCGCCGGGGAACGGAAACTTTCGCCGACGTTGCTTTGCCGGACGGCGTCCGGGAGGCCGGCGAGCTGGTTCACCCCGCTCTGTTCGACGCCGCGTTCCACCCGGTCCTGCTCGATTCGGTGGACCGCCCGGAGTCCGTGCGGCTGCCGTTTTCGTGGAGCGGGGTTTCGGTGCACGCTCTCGGCGCGGACGAGCTCCGGGTCCGGTTGGCTCCCACCGCCGATGGCACGCTTTCCCTCGCCGCCGCCGATCCGGGCGGCTCGCTGGTGATCACGGTGGATTCCGTGCTGGCACGCCCGCTCGACCCGGCACAGATCCGTGCCGCGACGGACTCCTCGGCTGCGGACACCTTGTTCGAACTCGTGTGGCGGCCGGTCGACGTACCCGGCGGTGACTCCGGCAAGTGGCTTCTCGCGGGTGCCGATGTGCTCGGCCTCGTGGCAGCGGGCCTGAAGGCGGAGCCGGTGGCGGCACCCAGGGACGCGGAAGCCGTGGTCGTGTGTTCCGCCGGCGCCGCGTCCGTGCATGGTGAAACGGCGCGGGTGCTGGAACTGCTGCAGACGTGGGCGGACACCGAGGCCGGGCGCCTCGTCATCGTCACCCGCGGTGCGGTGGCGACCGCACCCGGGGACGTGGTGGGCGATCTTGCCGGGAGCGCGATCTGGGGGCTGGTGCGATCCGCGCAGAGCGAGCACCCGGGCCGGTTCGTGCTGGCCGACGTGGACGCTCACCCGGATTCTGCGCGATCGTTGCGCGCGGCCGTGCAGTCGGGCGAACCGCAGTTCGCCGTCCGGGCGGGGAAGGTGCTGACCCCGCGGCTGGCCCGTCCGGCGCCCGCCCTCCGGCTGCCGGCGCACCGGCACTGGCGGGTCGACGTCACCGGGCACGGGACCTTGGAGAACCTGGCGGTCCTACCGGCGCCGGAGTCCGCGCGGCCGCTCGCGGACGGCGAGGTGCGGATCGAGGTGCGGGCAGCCGGAGTGAACTTCCGGGACGCCATCGTCGGGCTCGGCCTCGTCGCCGGGGAAAAGGTGATCGGCAGCGAGGGCGCCGGAATCGTGGCCGAGGTCGGTCCCGGCGTCACGGGCTTCGCGGTGGGCGACCGGATCTTCGGTGTCTTCACCGGGGCGTTCGGCGACTGCGTGATCGCCGACGCTCGCATGGTCGCGCCGATCCCGGATCGGTGGTCGTTCGCGGAAGCGGCCTCTGTGCCGGTGGCGTTCCTCACGGCGTACTACGCCCTGCAGGATCTTGCGGGTGTGCAGGCCGGTGAGTCGGTTCTGATCCATGCCGCGGCCGGTGGCGTCGGCATGGCCGCGGTGCAGCTCGCGCGCCACTGGGGATGCGAAGTGTATGCGACGGCGAGCCCGCCGAAGCAGCCGGCCGTTGTCGGCCTGGGCGTCGCGGGGGAACGCATCGCTTCGTCGCGGACGTTGGAGTTCGAGGCCGCCTTCTCCCCGGTGGACGTGGTCCTGAACTCGCTTTCGGGGGAGTTCGTCGACGCGTCGATGCGGCTGCTGCGTCCCGGTGGGCGGTTCGTGGAGATGGGCAAGACCGACGTCCGTAGCCCCGGTTCTTCGATCCGGTACCGGGCGTTCGACCTCGGAGAGGCGGGGCCGGACCGGATCGGGGAGCTCCTGGACGAGGTGCTCGACCTCTTCGAGCAGGGCGTCCTCGAACTGACGCCGATCACGGTGTGGGACGTCCGGCAGACGGTGGAAGCGCTGCGGTACCTCTCACAGGCGAAGCACATCGGCAAGATCGTGCTCACGGTGCCGGCGGCGCTGCCGGGTGGTCCAGTGCTGATCACCGGCGGGACGGGCGTGTTGGGCGGTCACGTGGCCCGGCACCTGGTGGGCTGCGGCGCAACCGACCTCGTCCTGGTGAGTCGTCGCGGCTCCGACGCGCCCAGCGCCGCGGCGCTGCGGGACGAGCTGACCGGTCTCGGCGCCCGGGTCCGCGTCGTCGCGGCGGACATGGCCGACCGGAAGACGGTCACCGAGGTCCTGGCCGCGTACTCGCCGGCCGGGGTGGTGCACGCGGCAGGGGTGCTCGACGACGGGGTGCTGGGGTCGCTGACCGCAGAGCGGGTCGACCGGGTCTTCCGGCCCAAGGTCGACGCCGCCGTGCTGCTCGACGAGCTCACCCGCGGGCTGGATCTCGCCATGTTCGTGGTCTTTTCCTCGGCCGCCGGGACCTTCGGCGCCCCCGGACAGGCCAACTACGCGGCCGCCAACGCGTTACTCGACGGGCTGGCAGAGCGGCGGCGGGCTGCCGGAGCGCCGGCGCTGTCCCTGGCGTGGGGGCTCTGGGACGACCGTAGCGAGATGACCGGCGGGCTCGCGGGCCAGGACCTGGCCCGGTTGGCCGGTACCGGGTTTCGCCCGATGAGTGCCGCGGAAGGGCTGAGGTCGTTCGACCGGGCGCTGGCCGGCGGTCGGCCGGTTCTCGTCGCAGGCCGGATCGACCCGGCCGGGGACCACCCGCTGGTACGGGACCTCCTCCGCCGAGCACCGACACGGACCCGCGCGTCGCGCGCCCGCGCAGGCGGCGCACAGCCGCGTCTGTCCGGGCTGTCCCGCGCGGAGCAGTTGCGCTGGGCGCTGGATCTGGTGCGCGAACACGCGGCCACGGTGCTGGGCCACGGTGCCGACGAGGAGCTCTCGTCCGAGAAGGCGTTCAAGGAACTCGGATTCGACTCGCTCACCGCGGTCGAGTTGCGCAACCGCCTCGCCGATGCCACGTCGCTGAGGCTCCCGGCGGGGATCGTCTTCGACCACCCGTCGGTCGCCCGGCTCGCGGCCTACCTCGTCGACCGGATCGCCGGTGGCGCGGACGAGCTCGCCCCGGCGGTGACAGCGCCGCCGCCCGAGGAAGATCCAGTGGTCTTGGTCGGCATGGCCTGCCGCTTCCCCGGCGGGGTGTCCGATCCGGAAGGGTTCTGGCAGCTGCTGGCGGACGGCCGTGACGCGATGTCCGGCTTCCCGGACGACCGCGGCTGGGACCTCGACGGCCTGTACGACGCCGATCCGGACAGCGTGGGCAAGTCCTACGTCCGGGTGGGTGGTTTCGTCGACCGGGCCACCGAATTCGACGCGGCTTTCTTCGGCATCTCGCCCCGCGAAGCCACCCTGATGGATCCGCAACAGCGACTTCTGCTCGAGACGTCTTGGGAGGCCCTCGAGCGCGCGGGGATCGACCCGGCGTCGCTGAAAGGCAGCGACACCGGTGTCTTCGCTGGCCTGAGCAGCCAGGACTATTCCGCTGTGCTCGCCGGCAATCCCGCGCGCAGTGACGGGTACCTGGCCACCAACTCCGCGAGTGTGGTGTCCGGCCGGGTGGCCTACACCCTCGGCTTCGAAGGACCGGCCGTCACGGTGGACACGGCGTGTTCGTCGTCGCTGGTTGCGCTGCACCTGGCCGTGCGCGCACTGCGAGCGGGCGAATGCGACCTCGCACTCGCCGGTGGCGTAACGGTGATGTCGACCCCGATGGGCTTCGTGGAGTTTTCGCGTCAGCGCGGTTTGGCCGCCGACGGCCGGTGCAAGCCGTTCGCGGCGGCAGCGGACGGGACGGGCTGGGGCGAAGGAGCCGGCGTCGTGGTGGTCGAGCGGCTTTCCGACGCCCGGCGGCTCGGCCACCGGGTACTGGCCGTGGTGCGCGGTTCGGCGGTGAACTCCGACGGTGCGTCGAACGGGCTCACGGCGCCGAACGGCCCGTCCCAGCAGCGGGTAATCCGGCGGGCGCTGGCCGACGCCGGGCTCTCACCGGCCGATGTCGATGTCGTGGAGGCGCACGGTACCGGTACACGGCTGGGTGACCCGATCGAGGCCGAGGCACTGCTGGCGACCTACGGACGCGACCGGGAAACCCCGCTGTTGCTGGGGTCGGTCAAGTCGAACATAGGGCACACGCAGGCTGCCGCCGGGATCGCCGGCGTGATCAAGGTGCTACTGGCGATGCGGCACGGGGTCATCCCGCGCACGCTGCACGTGGACGAGCCGACGCCCGAGGTCGACTGGTCCGCAGGCTCCGTCGAGCTGGCGACGGAAGCGGTGGCGTGGCCGGCGGGCCGCCGCCGTCGGGCGGCGGTCTCGGCGTTCGGGATCAGCGGGACGAACGCTCACCTGATCTTGGAGGCGGCCGACGAGGAGCCGGTCGCCGAAGCAACGCCGTCACGGGCGGTGCCCTGGGTTCTGTCGACGAAGTCGGCCGAGCGAACCCGGGAACTCGCTCGGCGCCTGAAGGAGTACGTGGCGGCGCACGAGGAGCTGACGCCCGCCGATGTGGGGCGCGCCCTCGGTGCGCGGCCGGTCTTCGAGCACCGGGCGGTGGTGCTGGGTGACGACCGGGCCCCGCTGCTGAAGGGCCTCGCGGCGGTCGCTGCAGGCGTTCCGGCACCTCGGGTCGTGACCGGCGCGGCGGCCACCGCGCCGGGCGTGGTCCTGGTTTTCCCCGGTCAGGGCTCGCAGTGGATCGGAATGGCGGCGGGGCTGGTGGACAGATCGCCGGTCTTCGCCGAGGAGCTCGCGGCATGTGACAAGGCCCTGTCCGAGCACGTTTCCTTCTCGGTGCGGGAGATCCTGCGTACCCGGGCCGACCTGGACCGGGTGGAGGTGCTGCAACCGGTTCTGTTCGCGGTGATGGTGTCGCTGGCCGCGGTGTGGCGTGCCGCGGGCGTCGTGATCCACGGAGTGATCGGGCATTCACAAGGGGAGGTCGCGGCGGCGTACGTCGCGGGTGCGCTCGGCCTGGAAGATGCGGTCCGGATCGTCACTGTCCGCAGTCGTCTCGTGGCGGAGTCGTTGTCGGGCAAGGGTGGGATGTTGTCGGTCTCGCTGCCCGTGACCGCCGTACCGGAGCGGGTTTCGGTTGCGGCCGTGAACGGCCCTGAAACCGTCGTCGTATCCGGAGCGGACGAGGTGTTGGACGAGCTGCTGGCCGGCTGGACGGCGGACGGTGTGCGGGCGCGGCGGATCGCGGTGGACTACGCCTCGCATTCACCTCAGGTCGGGGCACTCGAAGAGCAGTTGCGGACGGCGTTGGCCGAGGTCCGGCCGCGCCGAAGCTCGATTCCGTTCTACTCGACGGTGACCGGCGCGCTGTTCGACACCGATGGCCTCGACGAGGACTACTGGTACCGCAACCTGCGTGAGACGGTCCTGTTCGAACGGGCGGTCTCCGCGGCGTTGGACGACGGGCACTCGGTGTTCGTGGAATCGTCCCCGCATCCGGTCCTGCTCACCGGAGTCGAGCAGACCGCCGATACCGCCGGTGCCGCGGTCACCACCGTCGGTACCCTCCGCCGGGACGAGGACGACCACACCCGGCTGCTGACTTCGCTCGCCGAGGTGTGCGCCGCAGGCTGCGTCGTCGACTGGAGCCGGGTCACCGAAGGCGGCAGGCACGTCGAGCTGCCCACGTACCCGTTCGAGCGCACCAGGTTCTGGCTCGAACCGGCCACGGCCGGCGCGGACCTCCTCGATCGCGGGGTGACCGATCCCGGCACCGGTGCTTGGGTGTTCACCGGGCGCGTGTCCACGGCAGCACAGCCGTGGCTTGCCGACCACATGGTCGCGGGCACCGTGCTGGTGCCGGGAGCTCTGTTCGTCGAACTGGCGCTGCGGGCCGGCGAAAGCGCGGGATGCCGGCACCTTACCGAGCTGAATCTGCACGCCCCGCTGGTTCTGGCGGAGGGGGAAGCCCACGAGTTGCTGGTGACCCTCGGCTCTCCGAACGACTCCGGAGAGCGGGCCTGCACCTTCTATGCGGCAACCGGCGCGGGCGGTGATTGGCATCGCCTTGCGGACGGGCAGCTGGCGCCCGGCCAGGACGGCAGCAGTCCCGCCGAGTGGGCAGCGGACTGGCCACCCGCGGCCGAACCGGTCGACGTGTCCACCGCCTACGAACGCTTCGATGACGCCGGCTACCGGTACGGTCCCGCCTTCCAGGGGGTGCGTGCCGTGTGGCGGCGCGGCGAGGAGATCTTCGCCGAGGTGGCGCTGCCGGCGAACGTCGGCGTCGACGGGTTCACCGTGCACCCCGCCTTGCTGGACGCCGCTTTGCAACCCCTGCTTCTCGCGGTCGAGGAGAAGGAGGTGCGGTTGCCGTTCTCGTGGAGCGGGGTGACCGTGCACGCGGTGGGGGCATCGGAACTGCGGGTGCGGCTCCGGCCCGGACCCGGCGGCACGCTCGGCATGACTGCGGCGGACAGCGACGGGTTCGAGGTGCTCTCGGTGGCGTCACTCGCGCTGCGCCCGGCGGACCTGGCGCGATTCGCCGCCACCCGGAACAGCGACGGCCTGTACGCAGTGGACTGGATCGCCACCGGAGCCGGGGCCGCCCAACCGGATCGATGCGTCGTGCTCGAGGGCGATTCGGCTGTGGCCGGCTTGCTCCGGTCCGCGGGGATCGACGTGGCGACGCAACGCATCGGCGACGATGGCGACGGCGATGTGCTGGTCGGCCTCCGCACCGGTGTTGCGGCAGCCGACGAGACCGTCCGAGTGCTCAAGCTGGCGCAGTCGTGGCTGGCCGGATCCGCGCGCGGCCGTCTCGTCGTGCTCACCCGAGGGGCGGTCTCGGCGACCGAAGGTGACGAGATGCGGGAGCTCGCGCACGCTGCCGTAGCGGGCTTCGTGCGTTCGGCGGCGAACGAGCATCCCGGCCGGTTCGCCTTGGTGGACCTGGATGACCGTGCGGATTCGGTGGCTGCGCTGCCGCGGGCGCTCGGCGTCGGTGAACCGGAGGTCGCAGTCCGCGGCGGGGACCTTCTGCTGCCGCGGCTCGCCGGCGTACGCACCGGCCTGCGGATCCCGCCGAGCGAGCCGTGGCGGGTGGAGGCGACCGGCAAGGGAACACTCGAGAACCTCGAGGTGGTGCCCGCTCCCGAAGCCGAGCGCGCGCTGGAACCCGGTGAAGTCAGGATCGAGGTCCGGGCGTGCGGGGTGAACTTCCGGGATCCGCTCAGCGTGCTCGGGATGTATCCGGGGGACCCGGGCCCGCTGGGCAGCGAGGGTGCCGGTGTCGTCCTCGAAGTGGGTGCCGGCGTCGATGGGCTCCGCCCGGGCGATCGGGTCTTCGGCCTGTTCGGCGGGGCCTTCGGTGCCCGGGCCGTCGCCGATGCGCGGTTGGTGGCGCGGATGCCCGGTGGGTGGACCTTCGCCGAGGCGGCTTCGGTACCGGTCGTGTTCCTGACGGCGTTCTACGGGCTCCGTGATCTCGGTGGTGCCGGCAGGGGCGAATCGGTGCTGATCCACGCCGCCGCGGGCGGGGTGGGGATGGCTGCAGTGCAGCTGGCGCGGCACTGGGGGTGTGAGGTCTTCGCGACGGCGAGCCCGGCCAAACACTCTGCCGTGGCGGAGCTGGGCGTGGAGACCGCCCGGATCGCGTCCTCGCGCACGACGGAGTTCGCGTCGGTCTTTGCCCCGGTGGACGTGGTGTTGAACTCCCTGTCGGGGGAGTTCATCGATGCCTCCCTGCGGTTGCTGCGGCCGGGCGGACGCTTCATCGAGATGGGGAAGACCGATGTCAGGGCGCCGGAATCGGTGCGCTACCGGGCTTTCGAGCTGAGCGAGGCCGGACCGGACCGGATCGGCGAGATCCTGCGCGAACTGCTGCAGCTGTTCGCGCAGGGGGCGGTGCGGCCGTTGCCGGTGAAGGCCTGGGACATCCGCCGGATCCGGGACGCGTTCCGGTACGTGGCGCAGGCCCGGCACATCGGGAAGGTGGTGCTGACGGTTCCGCGCGCGATGGCCGGCGGCACCGTCCTGATCACCGGGGGCACCGGGGTGCTGGGTAGCCACGTGGCCCGGCACCTGGTGCGCCGCGGCGTGACCGATCTGGTGCTGGTGAGCCGGCAGGGGCCGGCGGCGCCCGGCGCGTCAGCTCTTCAGGAAGAGCTGACCGGGCTGGGGGCGACGGTGAGGGTGGTCGCCGCAGACATGGCGGACCGACAGGCGGCCGCCACCGTGCTCGACGGTCTCTCACTGACCGGCGTGGTGCACGCGGCAGGCGTAGTCGATGACGGTGTGCTGGAGGCGCAGACCCCGGAGCGCTTCGAAGCGGTCTTGCGGCCGAAGGTGGACGCGGCACTCGTGCTCGACGAGCTCACACGCGAGATGGATCTTGCCGCCTTAGTGCTGTTCTCGTCGGTTGCCGGGACGCTCGGGAGCCCCGGCCAAACCGGCTACGCCGCTGCCAACGCCTTCCTCGACGCCCTCGCGCGCCGCCGCCGGGCCGAAGGTCGTCCGGGGGTCTCGCTCGCCTGGGGTCTCTGGGCCGACCGCAGCGCGATGACCGGGCAGGTGACCGGCCGGAACTTGGCCAGGGTCAACGAGTTCGGTTTCCGGCCGATGAGCACAGACGAGGGCCTCGCGCTGTTCGACGCGGCGCAGGAGGAGGGGGCCGCGGTACTGGTGCCGGCCCCGATGAGCCGCACAGCCGGCGGGAAGGTGCCACCGTTGCTGCGTGGCCTCGTCCGGCCGGACCGGAGGCGGGCGTTCGCCGGGCAGCCCGGCGGGTCCGCCGGGGCGAGGCCGGCCCGCTGGGACTCGCGGAGTGCGGTCGAACTCGTTCGCACTCACGTCGCCACCGTGCTGGGTTACGAATCGGCGGACGCGATCGACCCGCGGCGGGCCTTCAAGGACCTCGGGTTCGATTCCCTGACCGCAGTGGAACTCCGCAACCGGTTGAGTGCCGCGACCGGCCTGAAGCTCCCCGCGACCGCGGTGTTCGACCACCCCACGGTGGCCGATCTGGCCGGCCACCTGACGGAACGGTTCACCGGCCGGAGCGCCGCGGCCGCCGCGGTGGCAGAGGTCAGGGCCGAGGCGTTCGACGACGATCCCGTGGTGGTGGTCGGCATGGCGTGCCGGCTCCCCGGCGGGGTGAGCACTCCCGATGAGCTCTGGGCACTGCTCCTTGACAGCGGAGACGTGATCTCGCCGTTCCCGGCCGACCGCGGTTGGAATCTGCCGGCGCTGTTCGACCCCGACTCCGGCCGCGTCGGTACAGCCACCACCCGGCACGGCGGGTTCCTGGCGGACGCGGCGTACTTCGACGCGAGTTTCTTCGGCATTTCCCCGCGCGAGGCCGCCGCGATGGATCCGCAGCAGCGGCTCCTGCTGGAGGCCTCCTGGGAGGCGTTCGAGCGGGCCGGCATCGACCCGTCGGCGCTCAAGGGAAGCGCCACCGGCGTCTTCGCCGGGCTCAGCAGCCAGGACTACGCCACGATGGTCATGCAGAACCCGGAGCAGGGAAGCGGTTACCTCGCGACCAACTCGGCGAGCGTGCTGTCGGGCCGGGTGGCGTATCTGCTCGGCCTGGAGGGGCCGGCAGTCACGGTGGACACGGCGTGTTCGTCGTCGCTGGTGGCCCTGCACCTGGCGGCCCAGGCACTGCGGTCGGGCGAATGCGATCTGGCACTGGCGGGCGGCGTGACGGTGATGTCCACGCCGGCCGGGCTGATCGAGATCTCCCGTCAGGGCGGGCTCGCTCCGGACGGCCGGTGCAAGGCTTTCGCCGGCACCGCCGACGGCACGGGGCTCTCGGAGGGCGTTGCGGTGGTGGCGGTCGAACGACTGTCGCGTGCTCGCCGGGACGGACATCCGGTGCTGGCCGTGGTGCGTGGTTCGGCGGTGAACTCCGACGGTGCTTCGAACGGGCTGACCGCGCCCAGCGGACCGTCCCAGCAACGAGTGATCCTGCGGGCACTGGAGAACTCGGGCCTGTCGGCGTCCGATGTGGATGTTGTGGAGGCGCATGGGACGGGGACTCGGTTGGGTGATCCGATTGAGGCGCAGGCGGTTTTGGCGACGTAT
>NZ_JBHVXZ010000074.1:0-49459 GCF_042881395.1 Amycolatopsis sp. NPDC058278
GGTCGCGGTGTGCAGCAGCAGCGTCGGGTAGGCGGTAACGCCCAGCCGGGCGGCGCGGGTGAAGTCCTGCGCCGCCGAAGCGCCAGAGGAGGCGAATGCGGTCAGCACGTCGTCGGCGTCGAGGCCCAGCCGGCCGGCGAGGTGCCGGTAGGTCTCCGGTTCGGAGAGACTCAGTCCGTCGACGTAGAACGCGCGCTGCATCGCCTCCGCCGCCTCCAGGGCCCGATCCGGCGCCACCGCCCGCAATGCGGCGAAGCCGGTGGCGGCGGCCGTGGAGTCCATCCGGAACCGGCCGTCGGCCACGAGTGCGCGGTAGCCGGGCCCGAACTCGGCCCCGGTCAGCTCGGCGATGCGGGCGTTGGCGTCGGCGACGTGGGTCATGGTGCCGATCGGGGCGACGCGGGCGCCGATGAACAGGCCGCCGCTGACAACGTCGAGCTCGATCCGCCCGGCGTTGGCGGCGGCGAACCCGGCGACTGCCGGGCCGAAGCCGTGGCACCAGCCGCAGTAGGCGTCGAACACATAGGTCAATTTCACTGCCATGACCACAGACTAGGAACACCACCTGGCCTTTTCACGGTCGTCACGTGACCTATCATGGTAAAAATGGGACAGAGCATCCGGCCGGTCCGGTATGAGCCGCCGCCCGGGGTGACCGGCGAGATCGAGCTCACGTCGCTGGCGCGCATGCGGGCCCGCAGCGGACCGCACGAGTTCGTCGCGCCCCAGCGCCTGGGCTTCGACCTGCTGATCGAGATCGAGGCCGGCAGCGCGGTGCACACCGTCGACTTCACCGGCTATCCGCTCGCGCCCGGCGACCTGCTCTGGGTGCGCTCCGGCCAGGTGCAGCAGTGGGGCGCCATCGACCACATCGAGGGCTCGGTGTTCCTGTTCACCCCGTCCGCGATCGACACCGGAACCTGGGAGCTCATCCGGTCCGCGGGCGTGGCGACGCCCAACCACTGGGCCGCCGCGACAGTCGCCGACACACCGGCGGCGGCCGCGCTCGCCACCGCGCTCGCCACCGCCGCCGCGCCGCACACGAGCCTGCGGGACGCCGCGCTCGCCCGCGCGCTGGCCGCCGCGCTGCTCCTGCTGATGATGACCGGCCCGGAGGGCAGCGGCCGCCGCCCGCCCACGCACGAGGCGTTCGTGTGGTTCCGCGACGAGCTGGAGAACAGCTTCCGGACCCGGCACAAAGTCGCCGACTACGCCACCCGGCTGGGCTACTCGACCCGCACCCTCAACCGCCTCGCCCGCGAGAACACCGGCCTGTCCGCGAAGCAGCTCGTGGACGAACGCATCGTCCTCGAAGCCAAGCGCCAGCTGGCCCACGGACGCGACCCGGTGGCCCGGATCGCCGCAGACCTCGGCTTCGACGATCCGTCCAACTTCTCCAAGTACTTCCAGCACCGCACCGGGACGACGCCGGCCGCCTTCCGCGACAGCGTCCGACCGGACGCAGCCCACCGCTGACGTCCACGGCGTACGAACCATGCTGGAACGCGCGATCCGCTACGAACTGCCGAGCACCGCCGATAGCCCCGATCTCACCTGCGTCAGTCCGGCAAGCGACCTGCAACCCACGTCCCGCTTCGATCGTCTCCGACCACGACGATGTCGGTTACTCCAATCGGGTCCTCTCCCACGCGCGGCCTCAACCTCGCTCCGGTTCGGGCGTGAAGGCGACGGCAGGACCCACTATCGAGGGAAGACCCATGATGTCGAAGGTACGGAAAACCGCGATCGGCGCCGTTCTGGCCGCGGCGGGGCTCATCGCGGCCCCGGCCGCCCAGGCGGCGACCGCGAGCCCGGCGGCGAGCTCAGCCTGCCCGAGCTACTAGCGGTTTCGACTGCGCGAACCGCGATCAGTTCTAGCCGCACGGATCGGCGCCACGCCGGAGAGGCGCGGCCCCGGTCGCGACCAGGAGGTCCAGCCGTGGCCACACTCCACCGCTTGGCCGCGTTCGGCGCGGTGCTGGCGGTCGTCGCCGCCTGCTCGGCGGCGCCCGCCGCGACGACCGGCTTCGGTGCGGCCGATCTCGCCGCCGCGCTCGGAAAGGTCCCCCGCGACCTGTCGACCGTGCTCGGCCTCGATCTCCCGCTCGACCTGTCGCAGCTCACGCCGGTCGAGGAACTGGAAGTCGTCAAGGCACGCAACACAGTGATGGAACGCTGCCTCGCCGCTCGTGGGCTCACGTTCACCTTCCCGCCGGTCGATCCCGTGCGGGACGCCGCCAAGGCGAGGCGGCACGGTCTGGTCGACGCGGCCGAGGCGGCGGCGTACGGCTACCGCGACCCGGCCGTGTTCACCCCACGCGCCGCCGGCGTGCAGGAACAGCCCCCGCCGGAGGTCGTCGCGATGATCACCGGCAGGAGCGACCGTCGCGACGTCCCGTCCGGCGGCTGTGCGGGCGAGGCGGACCGGGCCCTCGCACCCGATGCGAAGCCCGGGCAGGAACCGGTGAGTTTCGGGTTGAGTCAGCAGAGTTACGAGATCACCCGAACCACCCCGCCGGTCACCGCAGCTGCGGCGGCGTGGTCGCGGTGCATGGCCGAGGCCGGTTTCCGGTACCGCGACCCGCAAGCCGCGATCGGCGACCCCGCGTTCGGTGCCGGCCGCGCGTCG
Organism: Amycolatopsis sp. NPDC058278; assembly: GCF_042881395.1. Classification (NCBI taxonomy): domain Bacteria; kingdom Bacillati; phylum Actinomycetota; class Actinomycetes; order Pseudonocardiales; family Pseudonocardiaceae; genus Amycolatopsis; species Amycolatopsis sp. NPDC058278. The sequence continues at coordinate 2,630 of NZ_JBHVXZ010000074.1, forward strand.
GCACACGAGATAGCCGTCGCCACCCGGGATGTGCGGTGCAAGGAACGGACCGATTGGGTCCGGACGTGGGTCGCGGTCGAGCGGGTGGTGCAGGAAGCGCTTATGCCGCACCACGCTGCCGACCTGGCACGCGAGCAGCAGCACAAGGAATCGCAACTGGCCGCGACCCGCAAGATCATCGGGTGACGGCGCTTCGGGCGGCGGCGCGGCATCCCGCCGCACTCCGGCTCGCCGTCAATGCCGATCGGGGTTCCGTTGTCGCACGTGCACGCACTCGTCGCCCCGCATCGACGCACCCTCATCCTTTATGGACGTTCGCAGTGCCCTCGGCTTCCGACATGCGGCAAACTGTTACATTACCGGCGGGGCCTGTCACTTGGACGGCGGAGAGGGAGTTCCGGTGGGTTTCGAGGTCGACGTCGCGGACATCAACGCCGCGGCGGCCAAGCTCAGTGCGGGGACGTCGCCGACACTGTCCATCGGCGGATCGCCGAACGTCGGGAGCACAGCGCGCGCCGCCGGCTTCGCCGCGGACTACGACGTCTGGCTGGCGACGCGCAAGGACGACTTGGACGCCGCGCAGCAGCAGGTCGACAACCTGGTCGAAAGCATCCAGACGGCCGCGAAGAGCTATCACAGCACCGATTCCGGGGCCCGCGACGCCTTCCTGAAAGCGCTGGACAGCAGCTTCGAGAGGATTGACCGGTGACGGCGGTGTTCGACAAGATCTACGCGCTCGCCGACCAGGTGGAAAAGGGCAGCACCACCGAACTGGACGACCGCGCCCGGGCCTGCCGGGCCACCAAGGAAACCATCACCGACACCAAAGCCCTGCTGGAGAGCGTGCGCGTCCAGCTGAGCGAGGCTTGGCAGGGCGGGGCCGGCGAAGCGGCGCTCACATCGCTGGAAGCGTTCAAGAAGAACCGCGACGACCAGGCACAGGACCTCGAGGACTCGGCCAAGTCGTTCGAGACGATCCGGGACGCGCTGGCGAAGGCCCAGCAGGAAGCCCGGAACACGCGCGCGGACGCCCAGAGCCTCCAGAAGAAGCTCGACCACGGCTGGCACGGCTTCGGGATCCGCCAAGTCGACCTCGCCGTCGCCTGGGCGCAGGACAAGGCCGTCAAGGCTCGGGCCCTCGTCCTGCTGGCCGACCTGGAACGGGTGACCACCACCTACGACGCGATCCTGCTCATCGAGGGCCAGAAGCTGCGGTTCAAGACCGGTCAGGTGTGGGAGCTCGCGGGCTCCGAGAAGCGGAACCTCCTCGAGATCGGCGCGATCATGCTCCGCGAAGTACCCGGTCTCGCCGCGCTGGTCGCCAAGAACCCGGAGCTGCGTGAAGCCCTGTTGCACGGGGACTGGGACAAGGTCATGCAGAACCCCGAGGTCGCGCAGAAGATCTACGACTACCTCGGCTTCAAGTACGTCAAGGACGGCGACTTCTACACCACCGGCGAACATTCGATGCAGAGCTACATGGGCTGGAAGGACCTCTACGACAAGCTCGGTCGGGTGCTCGGGATGAAGCTCGACGAAACCGGAACCGACGGCGACAACATGGAGTTCACCGACCCCGAGACCGGGAAGACCTACCGGCTGGAGCTGTGGAAGGGTCAGTACGGGAAGAACCAGTCGTTCGGTGGGGAAGTCGGCTTCTACACCAGCGATTCACCGAACAACGACGGGCACTTCAACGCCGCACAGGGTGACGACCAGATCAAGGTGACCCAGACGATCTACAACAAGGAAACCGGCGAGGTCTACTTCACCAACGACGGCCAGGGCGCCGACGGCACCGACAAGAAGCACTTCTGGAACCTGGCGATCCGCACCGACCCGGACGTGAACCCCGAACAGCTGGGCCAGCGATCCACGATCGAGGTGCGCAGCGTCGAGATGCGCGACCGCATGTACGACGAGATGGTTCGGTACGCCGCCGCGCACCCCGACGACCACCTCACCGTCACGAAGGGTTCCGACCAGCCGCCCACGCTGAGCTACGACTGGCGTAAGTGACCCCTACAGCGAGCCCACCGGCTTGAACTCGTACGGCTCGTCGTCCTCCGGCCGCGGCCGCCCCCGGCGAGCCGGGACCGGGTCGTTCAGGCCGGCGAACACGCCGTCTACGTCGACCAAGGCGGCGACCTTGTCGGCTACATGCTGGCCGTGCCGGTCTTCGATGTCTTCCAGGCCCGTGCGCAACGCCAGGGTGGCGGCGCTCCTGGCCTGGTCCCGCACCACGTTTGCCAGCTCCTCCGGCGTTTCGCCGGCACCCCGCCTCGAGTCGGTCATGCCTTCAGCCTAGACGGACCGGGCCGGGTTCGAGTCCTTTTCCGGGCACCCGCAGCGCGCTGGTGCGCCCAGACCACCCTGGGCTACCGAGATGGTCCCCCGGCCATCGCTCAAGTCAGTGAAGGTCGCGGTGGCGCGCAGGCGAGAGCCGACCGGCCGGTTCAGAATCGGTAGTGAAGTATGCGGGTGCCCTGCCGGGACATCGCGGTGCTGCGGGCCATGAGGCGGGTGAGTGCACGCACGGGTTGTGGGAACGCAGCCACTTCCGGGGCGCGGGTGAGCAGTTGCTCTGCGACGAGGGTGAGGCCGGCGTTCCAGTGTTCCGGCTCGTGAGGGTCGTCGAAGCCCTGGGCGGCGTCGATGCCGAGGGCCTTGATCGTGGGGTGGTATTTCATCGCCCAGGCGGCGAAGCGGGTGTAGCCGTTGAGCGCGAGTTCGCCGGTCGGCAGCCGGGCGGTCAGTTGGCGGATCATGGTCTGGAACGAGTCGCCGGGCAGGAAGGGCAGTAAGCCGTCGGCCACGATCATGGCGGGCCGGTCGTGCGGCAAGGCTCGTGCCCAGTGGGGCTCGGTGACGTCCGTGGCGACCAGGTGTGACCGGTCGTCCGGGAGGTATCGCCGGCGCAGGTCGGTGACCTCGGGAAAGTCGACGTCGTACCAGCCGACGCCGGCGGGTGGGGCGCAGCGGGCCAATCGGGTGTCGAGGCCGCAGCCCAGGTCGACGACGACCGCGTCGGGGTGCGTGGTGATGAACTGGTGGATGACGTGGTCGAGCTTTCCGGCGCGCAGCGCGGTGCCGGCGACGAGGCTCGGTTTGAGTTTGAGCTTGGCGAAGTCGTAGCCGGTGTCCTCGGCGATCCGGTCCGCGACCGCTGCGGCGAGGGGGTCGCCGAGGATCGGGTTCGGTGCCGTGCTGTCCAGTGCTCGTGCGTACAGGGTGAGCAGCAGCGTCTCCTGGACCGGGCTGAGGCTGAGTTGTCGGGATGGCATGGGTTTCCTAGTGCTTCGGGGGGTTGCGGGCGGCGATGTCCCGCAGCCAGGTCAGGGATTCCTGGGCCGCCTTGATGCGTTCGGCACCTACGCCTTCGGTGAGGGCGAAGCCCTCCTCGGCGATGTCGCCGAACGCGCTGAGGCTGTCGAGTTTGCGTTGGACGACCTTGTGCCAGGCGTCGTCCTCGATGCGGTAGTAGGCGGTGCGGTCGCCGGGGCGGCGGACCTTGCGCACCAGCCCGATGGTGGTGAGCAGGCGCATGTTGGAGGTCAGCGACGCGCGGCTGGCCTGGATGGCGTCGGCGATTCCGCCCGCCGACTGCTCGGGTGGGTCGCAGATCATCAGCCAGCCGAGGACGCGCCCGGTGATCGGTGGCAGCCCCCATTCCTCCACGCAGAAGGTGGCCACGCGTTCCACCCACCGCATGAGCTGGTCCTGCCGTTCGTCACCCATGGCGCCTCACTCCCTCTGTTCGCTGCTCACCGTTTCATAGCGGCGACGGACTCGCGGGTGGGTGTCGGGGTGGTGGTGGCCGGCCTGGTCCGGCGCAGGTAGCGATCGAACCACTCGACGGCCAGGTCCATCGCCTCCTCCAGGCCGGGGCCGGTGTAGAGGCCGAGGACGTCGTAGGGCAGGACCTCCAGTCGCTTGGGCTCGCCGGCCTTCGCGAAGGCGGTCTGTGCTTCGTCGAGCATGTGGTACGGGTCGTGGCCGCCGTTCGCGATCATCAGCAGCGGCGTCGGCGCGAGCCGGTCGATGAGGTTCTCCGGCGCAAAGGTGAGAAGGTGCTCGGTGGAGTCGAGGGATTTCTCGTTGCGGTAGGTGGGGTACAGCTCGCTCGACAGGTCCTGGGCGCCCTTGGCGTTCTCGTGGTCCAGGTTCAGGTGCGGCACGCGGGCGCTTTCGCCGGTCTCGTAGCGGCGTTGCCAGTCCTCGTCCAGCCGCTCGCGCAGTGCGTGCAGCCCGTTCCGGCCGAGCAGCCGCTCCAGGTACCGCCACCCGTTCCACACACTCGGGCTCTGCACGACGACACACTTGGCGCGCCGGTCGAGCACGGCGGCCTGGACGGCGACGGAGCCGCCGATGCTGACGCCCCACAGGCCGATGCGCTCCGCTTGGACCTCCGGTCGCGTCTGGAGGTAGGAGATCGCGCTGCGGAAGTCCTCCACCTGCCGTTCCGGGTAGTCCAGCCCGCGCGGCTCGCCCTCGCTCGACCCGACGGTGCGGTAATCGATGGCCAGCACGACGAAGCCTGCCTGCACGAAGTAGGGAGCGAAGTAGGCCAGCGCCTCCTTCACCATCACGCCACTGTGTCCGAGGACCAGCGCGGGCCCGGGCGAGTCCGCGGACACCTCGTCCGGCAGGTAGAGGTCGCCTGCACAGCGGGTGCCCAGGCTGGTGAACGTCACGGGTTTTGGCTGCACGGTCACGACCATCCCACCTGACGGTTGTTGCTACAGATTTCAGTCACGACTGAAATGTATAGCTATGTTTGCTCGTTGTCCAGCTGCCACCGGAGGACAGCGACGACGAGCGGGCGGAGGACCTCTGCCGCACGGTGCGCGTCGCCGCTCGCCAACAACGTGTACCCCCGTATCCGTTACTCAACGGAGCCGAGCGTCATTCCCAGGCGTCCCGGATCGCAGCCGCTTCGCACGCGGCTTGGCGCCTGCCGATGTGGAACGCCCGGCCGGCGATCTCCGGGTCCATCATCTTCACCGGTGCTTCGAGGTCGCCGAAGTCGGGGTCGACGGCCACCAGCCGGGTGTTTTCGCGCAGCTGGGCCACTTCGGCGTCCGCCCTGATCGTCGAAGCGGATCGATCGCTGTCGGCCGCGTCATCCTGGGCCTCGAGCGGAAGGCAGGACACGACCACGAGAACGTCGCTCGGCGGCGCCGCCGCGGCGTTCAGGTGGTTCACGATTCCGCCGTCCATGTAGCGGTTTCCGTCGATGGTGACGGTGGGGAACAGCATCGGGACGACGCAACTGGCCGCGACGGCGTGCAGCAGCGGCACACCGGACTCCGGTCCCCACACGACAAGCTCGCCGGTACCGGCGTCGATGGCCGTGCAGCGGAACCCGGCGGGCCAGGCGACACCGTCGAGTGTTTCAAGCAGGCCGAGGTATTCGACTTCCGTGAGCGCGGTCGAAGCTTCCTGTGCTGCAGAACCGATTGCTCGCAGCGCTTGCTGCGGATCGGCGGCGAAGACGGCCTGGCGCGACGCGTCCAGGAAGTGTTGTGAGCCTGCCCCCAAGCTGTCGAAGTCGAGCTTCTGCCCCGCCGCCGCCAGGACGGCGAGTGCGTCGGTGACGTCGCGGCCACTGGCCAGCAGCACGCCGACCAGGGATCCCGCGGAGGTTCCGACGATCGACGAGGCTGCCGCCAAGTCGACACCGGCTTCACGCAACGCGGTGAGCAGACCTGTCTGCCAAGCGACACCGACGGTTCCGCCGCCGCCGAGGACGACCGCGCGCGTGGGTGAGCCTTTTTCCTGAGAAGTCATTTCTGTTCCTTCAACGAAGCGATGTCGATACCGAAGAGGGCGCAGGCGTTGCCTGCGGTGAACGTCGTCACCTCGAGGACATGGCGTAGTGGGAGCGGACGGAGGTGCCCGCGGACGGCCCCGGCGGCGATGTCGTTGGCTCGCCTGCTCAGCGTCCGCGTCCGCCGGTCAGAGCCACGCCAGGGCTCCCGGTCCGGGCAGTTTACTCAACCACCGTTGAGTAAGACGGTACACGAACCGCTCAACGACTGTAGAGTGAAAAGATGACCGAGCTGTCTCGTGCCGCCAAACGCGCCCGCACCGCACAGCGGATCCTCGACGCCGCCCGGCAGGAATTCGCGGCCCGCGGCTTCGACGGCGCGACGATCCGGGGCATCGCCGGCGCGGCGGGCGTGGACGCCTCGCTGGTGATGCAGCACTACGGCTCGAAGGCGGCCCTGTTCACCGCCGCCGTCCAGCTGCCCAGCGACGACTCCCAGAGCGCCGCCGAGCACCTGCTGGATGTCCTCGCCAACCGGCTGCGCGAGCTGCCCCCGGAGACGAGCGCACTCGTCCGGTCCATGCTCACGGTGCCCGAAGCCGCCGACACGATGCGGTCCTACCTCGACGAACGCGTCGACAACCTCACCCGGTCACTGGAGGGCGACGACGCTCACCTGCGCGCCCTGATCACGGTGAGCGGAATCCTCGGCCTGACGATCACGCAGCACTTCCTGAAGTTGCGCGCCTTCGACGACGCGTCCCACGAAGGGTTGCTGCGGGCCGTGCGCGGGTGGACCGAATATCTGTCCCGCGACTCGTAAGACCGATCCGCGGCAGGCGATCGTTGCCTGCACCTGGTCCGGCGTGTTCCGGCACGCGGCGGCGACGAGCGTCAGCCGGCATGATCAGCGACCGGCCTCGCGGCACTGACGGACTCAGCCACGGCGGGGCAGGTGCCGACCCTCAACGAGGGTTGTTCCGGCTCCGGTAGGCCGCGACGCTGGCCCGGTGCGCGCAGGTTCGGGTGCAGTACTGCTTCGAGCCGTTGCGCGAGAGGTCCGCGAAGGTGGCCCGGCAGGCCGGCCCGGCGCAGACGCCGAGACGAGCGGGACCGAGCGTGGCGATCACCGAGGCCAGTGCGCTGAGCGTGGTCGCGGCCAGGTGTGCCGAGCAGCGGTCGGTGTCGGAGGTGACGTCGGTCCACCAGCGGTCGTGATCGTGGCGCAGCACCGGGGTGGCGCGGCCGCGCCGCAGACCGTCGTTGATCAGGGCCGCGGCTCCGGCCGCGTCGGTGCTCGCTCGTTCGAGCACGGCGCGCACCGTCTCGCGCACCTCGCGGACCTCCGCCAGGTCGGCGCCGGTGAGACGCCGCCGCGGACCGGCCCCGTCGGCCGCGGGATGGTCGTCGAGGAAGGCCCGGAGCTGCTCCACGGTCTCGAGCGCGTCCTCTCCCCTGACCGGTCGCAAGGTGTTGGCGAGGTCGACGGCCGTCTGGACCGCCGACGGCTTGTTACACGCATCCAGCATTTGACGTGTCTCCTCGGGCTCCGTAGCGTGACACGCAAACCGACTGTCACAGGTCACAACCATACGTGAGAGGAGGCGATGATGCGGCAGACGATCCCGTCCAAGGAGGCCCCCGGCGAGGAGTCGAACCCGACACCGGACGGGCGACGGCTGGGGCTGACCCTGGGGCTGCTGGTGCTGCCGATGTACGTGGCATTGGGCGCACCGTCGGTGGCGCTGCCGGCCATCGGCCACGCGCTCGCGGTGCCGTTCGGGGCCACCGCGTGGATCCTCGCCGCGTGGTCCCTGACCTCCGCGCTCGCGATGCCGGTCGCGGGCCGGCTGCTGGCCCGGTGGAACCCCTTCCAGGTCCTCGTCGCCGGGGTCGTGGCCCTCGCCGCGGGCTCGGCGCTGGCGGGATTCGCCTCGACGCTGCCGGTCGTGATCGCCGGCCGGCTGATCGGTGGCGCCGGGGCGGGCGCGACCGTGATCGCCGTCTTCGCCGCCGCCACCGCCCTTGCCCGGCGGGACCGGATCCGCACCCTGGGCATCGTCGCCGCCGCCAGCGCGACCGCGTCGGGGTCCGGCACCCTGCTGGGCGGGGCGGTCACCGCCTGGCTGGGCTGGCGCGCCGTGCTCGCGATCCCGGTCCTCGCACTGCCCCTCCTGCTGGCCGCCCTGCCGAGCAGGCGCGCGTTGACGCGGAAGAGCGGCGTCCCGGCCGGGCGATTCGACGTCGCCGGCGCGGCCGTGCTCTCGGTGTTCGCCGGCTCGGTGATCACCTTGCTGCAGGCCCACTCCGTCGGCCTGCCCGTACCGGTCACGCTCGTCGTGGCCGCCGCCGGGGTGCTCGCCGCCGCGGGACTGTGGTGGCGCGTGCGAGCCACGCCCGACGGGTTCGTGCCCCGGCGAGTACTCACGGCCCGCGGCTTCCCGGCGGCCGGGCTCATCGGCGGAACGGTCTTCGCCGGCTACTACGGGGTGCTGTTCCTCGCCCCGTCGCTGATCGAGCACGCCACAGGCGGCGGCCCACTCGAAGCCGGCGTGCTCCTGGTCCCGGCCGCCGCCTGCTCGGTACTGGCCGGGCGGCTGGCCGGCACCTTGACCGGCCGGTTCACCGGCTGGCAGGTGTCGGCCGGGCTCGCAGCGCTCACCGTCGCCGGCGTGCTCGTGGTCGCGGTCTTCACCGGGCCGGTCCCGGTCATCCTCGGCACGGCGCTGACCGTGTGCGGCTTCGCCGGCGCCCAGGCCGTCCTGGTGGGCCTCGCAACGGACGTCGTCGCCACGGGCGACCGCGACACGGCACAGAGCCTGCTCAACTTCATGAACGCCCTGGGCGGCGGAATCGGCCCGGCCGCCGTCGCGGGCCTGTCCGGCATCGTGCCGGTGCCAGTGGCCCTCGCCCTGCTCGCAGCACTCCCCCTGTCCGGGCTGATCGTCAGCCTGACCCGGCGCCCCGGCGCCTGATCCGGCAAACCTCACCGAGGAAGGAAGCCATGGCCGCCAAGCCGTTCGAGGTCAGCGTCACCGAAGCCGAGATCGCGGATCTGCGCGAACGGTTGCGACGGACGCGGTGGCCCGAGCCCGAGCCCGTGGCCGACTGGTCGCAGGGGTTGCCGCTGGCCTACGCGCAGGAGCTGTGCCGCAGCTGGGCCGAGGACTACGACTTCGGGTTCGCCGAGCGGCTGAACGCTTTCCCGCAGTACCGCGACACCGTCGACGGGCTGGGCATCCACTTCCTGCACGTCCGTTCGCCGGAGCCGGACGCGTTCCCGCTGGTGCTCACGCACGGGTGGCCGGGTTCGGTGCTGGAGTTCCTGGCGGTCCTCGGCCCGCTGACCGATCCGCGCGCGCACGGCGGGGATCCGGCGGACGCGTTCCACGTGGTCGCGCCGTCGTTGCCCGGGTACGGCTGGAGCGACAAGCCGTCGACGACCGGGTGGGGCGTCACGCGCATCGCGCGTGCCTGGGACGCGTTGATGGTTTCGCTGGGTTACGAGCGGTACGGCGCGCAGGGCGGTGACTGGGGTTCGGCGGTGTCCGGGGCGCTGGGCGAGGTGGCGCCCGAGCGGGTCGCGGCCGTGCACCTGAACCTGGGGTCCGTGGCGGCGGGCACGTTCGACGACCCGACACCGTCGGAGCTGGCGAACCTCGAGGCCGAGCAGGAGTTCCAGCGCACCGGCCGGGGGTACTCGGCGATCCAGTCGACGCGGCCGCAGACGCTCGGCTACGGCCTCACCGACTCCCCCGCGGGCCAGGCCGCCTGGATCGCCGAGAAGTTCCGGGCCTGGACGGACAACGACGGCCGTGCCGAGGACGCGGTGTCGCGGCAGGCGATCCTCGACGAGATCTCGGTCTACTGGTTCACCGCGTCGGCCACGTCGTCGGCGCGCTTGTATTGGGAGAGCTTCGCGCACTTCCGGGACAAGGTCACCGCGCCGTCCGGGCTGTCGGTCTACCCGCGCGACATCACCCGCCCGTCGCGGCGGGAGGCCGAGCGGCGGTTCACCGACCTGCGCTGGTTCGAGGAACTGCCAAGGGGCGGCCACTTCGCCGCGCTGGAGCAGCCGGAGTCGCTGGTCGAGCAGGTGCGCGGGTTCTTCCGCCTCTTCCGCTGACTGTCGATCCCCAGCACTCGCCGAGGTTGCGGCTGAAACCGAAAGCACCGACGACAGGCTACGTCGACGGCGGGTGGTGGCCCGCATCCCGGGAACCCGTTCGCCCTCAGCCGCGAGCAAGCTCGGGACGGCGATCCTCCCGTCCCGAGCTGACCCGGCGTCCGGTCAGCCGGCCCACGTCCAGCCCCGGATTTCCGGCATGTCCTCGACGTGTTCGCGGATGTAGCCGTGGTGGCGGGCCAACATGGTGTGGCAGTGCTCGGCCAGCGCTGCCCCGCCTTCGGGCACCCGCGCGGACCTGCGCAGTGCTTCGAGCACGATGTGGTAGCGGCTCATCCGGTTGAGCACGACCATGTCGAACGGCGTGGTGGTGGTGCCCTGCTCGGTGTAACCGCGGACGTGGAAGCGGCCGGGCTCGGGGCGGCCGTGCAGCAGCTGGTGCACGGCCCGGGGGTAGCCGTGGAAGGCGAACACCACGTCGGCGGTGGCCGTGAACAGCCGCTCGAACTTCCGCTCACCGAACCCGTGGGGGTGGTCGCCGGGCGGGAGCAGGCCCATCAGGTCGACTACGTTGACCACCCGTACCCGCAGGTAGGGGACGTAGTCGCGGAGCAGCCGGGCCGCGGCCAGAACCTCCAAGGTCGGCACGTCACCGGCGGCGGCGAGCACGATGTCCGGTTCGCCGTCGGACGTCTCGGTGCCGGCCCAGTCCCATGTGGACGCTCCGGCGGCGCAGTGGGCGGCCGCTTCCTCGAGGTCGAGGTACTGCAGGTGCTCCTGCTTGTCGGCGACGATCAGGTTGACGTGGTCGCGGCTGCGCAAGCAGTGGTCCGCCACCGACAGGGTGGTGTTGGCGTCCGGCGGGAACCAGACGCGCACGACGCCGGGCGCGAGCGGGATGGCGATGTCGATCAGGCCCGGCCCCTGGTGCGAGAAACCGTTGTTGTCGTTGCGCCAGCAGGTGGAGGTCAACAGGACGTTGAGCGACGCGACCGAGCGCCGCCACGGCAGGTCCGCGGCGTGCTGCAGCCACTTGGCGTGCTGGATCAGCATGGAAGCCGACACCATCGCGAACGCTTCGTAGGTCGCGAACACGCCGTGCCGGCCCGAGAGCAGGTAACCCTCCAGCCAGCCTTGGCACAGGTGCTCCGAGAGCACCTCCATGACCCGGCCCTCGGGTGAGACGTGGTCGTCGGTGGTGAGGATCGGTGCCTGCAGGCAGCGATCGGTGGCCTCGAAGACGGCGCCGAGCCGGTTGCTGGCCGTTTCGTCCGGGCAGAACAGCCGGAACGTGCCGCCGCCGTCGGATTCCCGGGTGCTGGCGCGGTAGACGTCGCGCAGCAGCTCACCGAACGGGCGGGTGTTGCCGTGGTGCACGACACCGGGCGCCGGCACACTGACGGCGTACGGCGCCAGGGCGGGGATGTCGAGCCGGTGCAGCAGCCGTCCGCCGTTGGCGTACGGGCTCGCGGACATCCGCTTGTCCCCCTTGGGGGCGAGCGCGGCCAGTTCCGGGACGAGCCGTCCGGTGGCGTCGAACAGGGTTTCCGGGGCGTAGGACCGCAGCCACCGCTCCAGCAGCCGGAAGTGTCCGACGTCCTCCCGGACCAGGGTCAGCGGTACCTGGTGCGCCCGGAACGTGCCTTCGACGACGACGCCGTCGACGACCTCCGGGCCGGTCCAGCCCTTCGGGGTACGGAGCACGATGGCCGGCCAGCGGACCGCCCGGAACGGCTCGGCCGTTCCCGTGCGGGCCTGCCGCTGGTGGTCGCGGATCCGGTCGTGGGCGGCGGCGAGGGCCTCGTGCAGGTCCGTGAACACGGCGGCGGGGTCGTCCCCGGCGACGAGGACCGGGTCCCAGCCCTGCGCCGTCAGCAACCCGAGCACGTCGGTGTCGCCGGCCCGGCCGAGCACGGTGGGTCCGGCGATCTTGTACCCGTTGAGGTGCAGGATCGGCAGCACGGCACCGTCGCGGCGGGCGTTGAGGAAGGCGGGGATCTTCCAGGACGCCGCCAGCGGGCCGGTCTCCGCCTCGCCGTCCCCGACCACGCAGGCCACGATCAGGTCCGGGTGGTCGAACGCGGCGCCGGCGGCGTGGGCCAGGGAGTAGCCGAGTTCGCCGCCCTCGTGGATGCTGCCGGGCGTCTGGACGCCGACGTGGCTCGGCACGCCCCCGGGCGTGGAGAACTGCCGCACCAGCCGGGTCAGCCCGGCGACGTCGGAGGAGACGGCGGGGTACGCCTCGCCGTAGGTGCCTTCGAGGTAGGCGTTGGCGAGCAGGGCCGGTCCGCCGTGGCCGGGACCGGCGATGTAGACGCAGTCGGCGCCGGTCTCGCGGATGAGCCGGTTGAGCAGGGCGTAGATCATCGACAGCCCCGGGCTGGTACCCCAGTGCCCGAGCAGGCGCGGCTTGATGTCCTCCACGGAGAGGGGCTCGCGCAGCAGCGGGTTGTCCTGCAGGTAGATCTGGGCGACGGTCAGGTAGTTCGCCGCGGCCCACCACCGCAGGTCCAGGTCCCGGTCGTGCTCGTCGTACGGCGAAGTCGTGGGCGTGGTGCCGGTCAGGGTCGTGGACTGCTGCATCGCCGTGGCCTTCCGCCAGGTGGATCGGGCCGGCCGGTCAGCCGGTCGTGCTCGTACTGGTCACGCGGACCGCGGTCACCCCGGGCACCGCCTGCGCCAGCACGGTCGCGACGTGCCGGTCGGTCTCGTCGTCGAACGCGTCCACGACTTCGACCGCACCGTCGTGCACCTCGACGGTCCACCGCGTCGGCCCGCCGTAGATCGCCAGTTGATGGCGGACGTCGGCCGAGATGACTTCGTCGTCGCGGGCGAGCGCCTGGACGAGGTCGCGCCGGGTGACGATGCCGACGACGTGGGCGCCGTCGACGATCGGCATGCTGCGGATCCGGTCCTCGAGCAGAACCCGCACGAGGTCGACCACGTCGGTGCCCGCGCCCATCCCGACGGCCGGAGTGGTCATCACCCCGCCCACGGTCCCCGGCGGCGGGAGGGCCGGCGGCTCGTCCGGGCCGTTGCCGTCGCGGTACCGGGCGTCGCGCGGGAACCGGTCCCGCACGAGGTCCGCCTCGGTCACCACGCCGATGAGCCGGCCGTCTTCGTCGAGGACCGGGAGCGCGGTGTAGCCGTGGGCGGACAACAGGTTCGCGGCGTACTTCACCGTCATGTCCGGGGTCACCGAGACGACGGGGCTGCTCATGATGTCGCGTGCTTGCATGAAGTCCTCTTTCGTCGGTCTTGACGCTAGGCCCGCGCCCGCCGGGCGCGCTGCGGTCGTTCGTCACCGATCGCGAGGTCCACCGGCACCCGCGACCCGGGCGGCCATCGCCGGGGTCGTTTTGCCGGGGCCGTCACGGTGCCTCCTCCCGGGTCCGCAGGAGCGGGACGACGGGTTCACCGGCAGCGGCGGCGCGGATCCGGACGATCATCGAGAGGGCCTGCGCATCGGTGAACCAGCCCTGACGGGCGAGGTCGATGATGGCGGCCACCCTGCTGCGGTATGGCTCGGCGATCCCCGCGAGCTCGACGGGTCCCATGGCGTGTCCCTGAGTCGGCTGTCGTCGCGCCGAAGTCCGGGGCACTCACCGCACAGCCTACGCGCCCGGCCACCGGACCGAGCCCTTCGGCGGTCGTCTTCTTTCGTCATCGTGTGGAGCCCGTCGCGAGGCCTTCGGACCTCGGCTGAGGAGCAGTTCGGCCCTGTGCCGTGCATCCCGCGACCTGGACAATCGGGATGAAATGTTCACCATGCCATCGACGGGACGCGATCATGCGAGTGCCAGTTCCTGCTCGTCGGGGTGAGCAGTGACCGGCGCCTCCGTCCGGGCCCCGGCGTACGCGCTCGAGACGGCCGATACGGTCGACCTGTTCGAGACCGACGAGCGCACCGGGCTGACCGAAGCCGAAGCCACCGCCCGGAACGTCCACAACGGACTGAACGTGCTGCCGACCGGCCGGGCCACCAGTGCGTTCGGCCGGTTCTTCCGCCAGTTCAAGGATCCGCTGGTCTACGTCCTGCTCGCCTCGGCCGCCGTGACCTTGAGCCTCGGCCAGCTGGTCGACTCGAGCGTCATCTTCGCCGTGGTGTTGCTCAACGCGGTCGTCGGGCTGCTCCAGGAGTCGCGGGCCGAGCACGCGCTCGCCGCGCTCGCCGGCATGGTGACCACCGAAGTCCGGGTGGTGCGCGACGGTGCACCGATCCGGCTGCGGGCCGAAAACCTGGCCACGGGGGACATCGTCCTCCTCCGCGCCGGGGACAAGGTCGCGGCGGACTCCCTCCTGCTGTCGGCACACTCACTGCAGATCGACGAATCCGCGCTCACCGGTGAGGCCGCACCGGTCACGAAGGTGCCCGGCGCGCTCGCCCGGGCCACCGCGCTCGCCGATCGGCGGAACATCGCGCACGCCGGCACCGTGGTGACGCGGGGCGAGGGCACGGCCGTCGTCGTGGCGATCGGCGCCGCCACCGAACTGGGCCTGATCAACCAGCTCATGACCGCCACCGGCGTGCCGACCACGCCGTTGACCCGCAAGCTGGCCGGGTTCAGCCGCCGGCTCTCCGTCGGCATCGTGGCGCTGGCGGTCGTCTTGTTCGTGATCGGTCTGCTGCGGGGTTACCGGGCCGGGGAGATGTTCACCGCGGCGGTGACGATGGCGGTCGGCGCGATCCCCGAAGGCCTGCCGGCCGCGGTGTCGATCGTCCTGGCGATCGGCGTCGTCCGGATGGCCCGGCGCGGCGCGATCGTCCGGCGGTTGCCGTCGGTGGAGACGCTCGGCAGCACCACGGTCATCTGCACCGACAAGACCGGCACCCTCACCACCAACCGGATGACGGTGACCACTGTGGTCGCCGGCGGCCGCACCCACGAGTGGACCGGCGGCCACCCGCTCCCGTCGGCGCTGCGGGAGTGCCTGCTCACCGGAGTCCTCTGCAACGAGGCGCAGCCCGCCAACGGCACGGCGACCGGCGACCCGACCGAAACCGCTCTCCTCACCGCGGCCGGGGAAGCCGGACTGGACGTCGGCGCGGAACGGTCGGCCCGGCCGCGCGTCGACGTGCTGCCCTTCGAGTCCGGGCGGAACCTGATGGCCACGGTGCACCGGACCGCGGACGGCCGGCTGGCCGGCTACCTCAAGGGAGCTCCCGAAAAGGTGCTCGCCCTGTGCCACGACCAGCTGTGCGAGGACGGGACCGCCGGACCGCTGGCGGAGGGCCAACGGGAGACCGCGGAAGCCCTCGCCCGCCGCGGACTGCGGGTACTGGCCTTCGCGACGTTCACCCCGGCGGCCGAAGACGCCTTCCCCGCGGGCACGCCACCACAAGGACTGACCCTCGTCGGCTTCCAGGCCATGCACGACCCACCCCGCCCGGCCGCGGTGGCCGCCGTCGCCGCGTGCCGGAGAGCCGGGATCGCGGTCAAGATGATCACCGGCGACCACGGCGAAACCGCGCGGGCGATCGCCCGGAACTTCGCGCTGGCCGACGGGGAACCGGTGGTCCTCACCGGTGCCGAAATCGCCGTCACCCCGGACGACACCCTCGCCGGCGTGGACGTGTTCGCCCGCGTTTCCCCGGAACAGAAACTGCGGCTGGTCACCCTCCTGCAGGAGCGCGGCAACGTCGTCGCGATGACCGGTGACGGGGTGAACGACGCCCCCGCGCTGCGCACGGCCGACATCGGGGTCGCGATGGGGCGCAGCGGGACCGAAGTCGCCAAAGAGGCGGCCGACATGGTCCTGGCCAACGACGACTTCGCGACCATCGAGGCCGCCGTCGAAGAAGGCCGCGCGGTGTTCGACAACATCCGCAAGTTCATGGCCTGGACGCTGCCGACCAACATCGCCGAAGGACTGGTCATCCTGGTCGCGATCGTGCTCGGCGCCCAGCTGCCGATGCTCCCGGTCCAGGTGCTGTGGATCAACATGACCACCGCGGTCTTCCTCGGCCTCGCGCTGGCGTTCGAACCGAAGGAAACGGGCATCATGGCCCGCCGCCCCCGCCCACCGGGGCAGGCGCTGATGACCGCCGACCTGCTCCGGCGGATCACGCTCGTGTCGGTCCTCCTCGTCGCGGGTTCGTTCGCGGTGTTCACCTGGCAGCTGCGAGCCGGCGCGTCCGTCACGGAAGCACGTTCGATCACGGTCACCGTGTTCGTGTTCGCGCAGATCGCGTACCTGTTCAGCTGCCGATCCCTCGACCGGTTCCGGCCGACGGGGTGGAACCCCTGGGTGCTCGGAGGGGTCGCCGTGATGGTCGCGCTGCAGGTGTCGATCCTCTACCTGCCGCTGATGAACGAGCTGTTCCACACCGCGCCGCTGACCGTCGCGGGCTGGCTGCTGGTGCTCGGCCTCGCCGCCACGACGTTCCTGGTCGCCGAGCTCGACAAGTTCCTCTGGCGTCCCCGGCGCCGCGGTCCCGGTTCCTCAAGACCCTCCGAAAGGGGGACTTCGGCACCAGCGCGGGGCCACCACTCGGGCTGACACTCCGGGTGACGCCAAAGAAGCACCCCATGTCCATCCGGGATCGCAGTCCGTCCATTCAGGAAGTCTTCCTCTCCGACCGGCCGGCGGGCGAGACGGCCGAACCGGGTCGCCGCCCGGCGCTGGCGATCCTGCGCATCGTCCTGGGCTTGACGTTCCTGTGAGCGTTCTTCGACAAGACGTTCGGCTTGGGCTATGCCCACGAGCTCCGCGCAGGCCTGGGTCGGCGGCGGGTCACCGACCAAGGGTTTCCTGGGTCACGTGCAGGTCGGCCCGCTGCAGTCGACGCTCCGGGACTGGGCGGCCACGGGCTGGGCCGACGGGCTGTTCATGCTGGCCCTGCTCGGCATCGGGCTCGCGCTGCTGCTCGGGGTGGGCATGCGCCCGGAGGGCGGTCTGCTCGGCGTCGTGACCGAAGCGGACCTGCTGTGCCGCCAAGCTCACCAGGACGACGTCTTGTCCGTCATCGAAGTCCTTGCGGTGACCGTGTTCCGGCGTGGCCGGCCGGTTCCGCGGTGCTGAAGTAGGCGGCCCGGCGGCGCAGGTGACGACGAGGAGCGGGCCGTGGCGTGGCGGTCGTCGTTCGCACGAGCCGGTAAAAGACGCGCTTGCCCGCTTCGATCAGGACGAGGTAGCCCAGCACCATCCCGGCCAGCGCGGCGAAGAACCCGCCCGGCAGCGGCGAAAACCCCAGGGCGGACGCGAATGGTGTCGCGGGCAGCAGGGCACCTACGGTCACGACGCCGAGGGCTCCCAAGGTCAGCGGCAGGCTGGGATGGCTGCGGAAGAACGGGATCCGCCGGGTGCGGATCGCGAAGATCACCAGCGTCTGCGTGGCCAGGGATTCGACGAACCAGCCCGAGCGGAACTGGTCCGGGCCCGAGTGGAACACCCACAGCATGACACCGAAGGTGACGAAGTCGAACACCGAACTCAAGGGACCGAAGAAGACCATGAAGCGACGGATGAACTTGATGTCCCAATGGGACGGACGACGGAGCTGCTCCTCGTCGACGCTGTCGGTGGGGATGGCGAGCTGGCTGGTGTCGTAGAGCAGGTTGTTGAGCAGGATCTGCGAGGGCAGCATCGGCAGGAACGTCAGGAACAGGGACGCGCCCGCGGCGGAGAACATGTTCCCGAAGTTGCTGGACGTGCCCATCAGCACGTACTTGATGGTGTTGGCGAAGATCCGCCGCCCTTCGGTGACGCCGTCGGCGAGCACGTCGAGGTCCTTTTCCAACAGGATCACGTCGGCGGCGTCCTTGGCGACGTCGGTGGCCGAGTCGACCGAGATACCGACGTCGGCCGCGTGCAGGGCGAGCGCGTCGTTGACGCCGTCGCCGAGGAACGCCACTCCCCCGCCGCTGAGCCGCTGCACCCGCACGATGCGGGCCTTGTGCTCCGGGCTCACCCTGGCGAACACCGTGGTCCGGGTGATCGCGTCGGCGAGCCGGGTGTCGTCGAGGCCGTCGAGGTCGGCCCCGGTCAGCGCGGCGCCGTCGCCGAGGCCGAGGTCGTGGCACACCTTCGCCGCGACCGCGGAGTTGTCGCCGGTGACGACCTTGACCGCGACGCCCAGGTCGGCCAGCCGCCGCAAGGACCGCGCGGCGTCGTGCTTGGGCGGGTCGAGGAACACCAGGAATCCGAGCAGCACCAGGCCCTGTTCGTCCGCGGGCGCCGGTTGCTGCCCGCCGGTGAACGGCCGCATGGCCACGGCGACGACCCGGTTGCCCGCGGCGAACTCGGCTTCCAGGGCCTGCCGCGCGTCGGGCGAGACGCCCGTGCAGCGATCCAGCACCGTCTCCGGAGCGCCCTTGGTGACGAGGACAGTGTGGCCCGCCGGGTCGCGGACGACCACGGAGACCATGCGCCGTTCGTGGTCGAAAGGCAGCACGCCCATCGTGGTGTAGCCGGTCAGCGTGGCTCGTTGCGCCACCGAGCCGGGTGACGCCCACAGCGCCTGGTCCAGCGGGTTGCCGCCGACGGTGGTGGTGTTTTCGGTGCAGAGCAGGCCCCAGCGCAGCACTTCGCCGGGATCCCCGCCGGCCGCCGCCGGGACGGCTCGCATGTAGTCGATGCGGCCGAGGGTGAGGGTGCCGGTCTTGTCGGTGAACAGCACGTCGACGTTGCCGAGGTCCTCGATGCACACCAGCCGCTTGACGAGCACCTTGCGCCGGCTCATCCGGCGCG
Source organism: Amycolatopsis sp. NPDC058278 (assembly GCF_042881395.1). NCBI lineage: Bacteria > Bacillati > Actinomycetota > Actinomycetes > Pseudonocardiales > Pseudonocardiaceae > Amycolatopsis > Amycolatopsis sp. NPDC058278. Next base: position 21,217 of record NZ_JBHVXZ010000074.1, read on the forward strand.
ACCCGGCGGCGAGACTGGTCGACACGACCGCGGGCAGCAGTTGCGGGGTGATGCCGACCGCGATCGCGAGCGAGAACAGCAGCGCGTCGAGGATCGGCTTGTGCAGCACCACGTTGATCGCGAAGATCGACGTCGTCAGCGCGCCGGCGACGTAGACCAGCAGCATCGAAAACTTCCGCAGCCCCACCTGGAACTCGGTGTCGAGCTGGTGGGTGCCCAGGCCGGCCGCGATCGCGCCGAACCCGGTGCGGGCGCCGGTCGACACCACGACACCGGTGGCGCTGCCCGCGTGCACGACAGTGCCCATCAGCGCGCACCCGGACAACTCGGCCAGTGCCGTCCCCGCCCCGACGACCGCCGTGCTCTTGTCCAGTGGCAGCGACTCCCCGGTCAGCACCGACTCGTCGCATTCCAGCCCGGTGACCGACAGCAGCCGGACGTCGGCCGGGACGACGTCACCGAGCTTCAGCTCGACGACGTCCCCGGGCACCAGCGCCGTCACGTCCACCCGCACCGCGTGACCGTCCCGGCGCACCACCGTCTCGTGCCGGATCTGCGTGTGCAGGGCTTCCGCGGCCTTTTCCGCGCGGTACTCGTTGACGAACCCCAGCCCGACCGAGACCGCGACGATCACCCCGATGATCACCGCGTCACTGCGCTCGCCGACGAAGTAGGACGCGACGGCGGCGACCATCAGCAGCACCAGCAACGGCGAGCGCAGCTGGTGCCAGAGCACCGGGACCAGCCGCGCCCGGTGCGACGACACCGCGTTCGGCCCGTACCGTGCCGACCGCTCGGCGACGTCGCGGGCATTCAGCCCGTCGGACGTGACGCCGAGCGCGGCCAGGACCGCAGCACCGGGCAGCGCCGCGGCGTGGGCGATGTCGAGGTCGGGGGCGGCCGGTCGTGTGGGCGCCGAAGTGGTGCGGGTGGTCATGGGCGCCTCGGCGTTCGCGAACGGGACTCGGATCGGCGAACCGGCCTGCATGGCACGCCGAGAGGACAAGCAGCGCCGGGGTCCGAGGCACGATCAGTGTATCCCTGCCGGGGGCGGCGGGACCCGTCACAACGTGACCGCGCCAGGTTCCTCCCGGATTTGGTCCTCCGCCGAAGGGTCTTCGTGCTCTGACGCACGGACGCGCCGGAGGACATGCTGGAACGGCCGCCGTCCGGGCGGCGCCGGACGGCAGGAGGCGGCGATGGCCGAGAAGAAGGCCGCGGTGATCGTCGGGGTGGACACCTCGGAAGAGTCGCTGCGCGCGGTCCGCTGGGCCGCGCACGAAGCGGCCCGGCGCAGCACGGACCTGCGGTTGGTGCACGCCTGCGTGGTCGACCCGGGTGCCGATGCCGAGTTCCTGCCCGGGCACGTGACCCGGTGGACGCGCCGCGCGGCGAAGATCGCCCGCACCGCGGAGCCGGGCCTCGAAGCCGAAATCGACGTGCGGCTCGGGCTCGCGGTCGACCTGCTGCTCGCCGAGTCCGTGACCGCGCCCTTGATCGTGCTCGGCTCGCACGACCTCGGCGGCTTGCGGGGCGCCCTGGTCGGCTCGGTCGCGCTCAGGCTCGCCGCGACCGCCAAGTGCCCGGTAGTCGTCTTTCGCGGCCACGCCGATCCGAGGGGACCCGTCGTGGTCGGCGTGGACTCCTCGCCGGCGAGCGAGGAAGCACTGCACTTCGCGGTCGACGCGGCGGTCACGCGCGGCGTATCGCTGGTCGTGGCGCACGCCGGCCACCAACGGGTTCCGAGTATCGAACCCGCCTTCGCCGACCAGCAGGCAGAAGATCGCCGCGAGCTCGAGGAACTGGTCGCCGGCTGGACGCGGAAGCATCCGGATCTGGAGATCATGACGCGGGTCGTCGATGATCGTGAGCCGTCTCGTGCGCTCATGGGGGTTGCGCCCGACGCCCAGCTGATCGTCGTCGGCTGCCGCGGCCGCGGCCCGGTCGCCGGCGCGGTGCTGGGGTCGACGGGCAACGACCTGCTCGCGCACGCCACCTGCCCGGTCGCCGTGGTCCATTGACCTGCCTCGTCGCGGAGAGGACCACCGCGTCGAAGCCGTCGAGCGAGGCGATGAGCCCGACGTCGCGCACCTCGACCTCGGGCGCCACCGCCATCGTGGCAAACCTGCGATTCACTCGGGCTGTTACGCAAAGCCACCACCGGAGAGCGGTTCGCCCCCTCGATCCGGATCGCCGAGCCCGGCGCTCACCCGCACCGGCCCGAACCGGATCCACACCGTGAACCCGTCCGGCCAGCGGACCTCTGCTCCTTCCGCGGTGGCCGAGGCGACCAGGTCGTCCGTCTCGGTGCCCAGCACGGCCAACGCGACGAAGACCGTGGTGCCGTCAACGTCACCGGTGAGCCGCGGGAGCGACACCCACGGGGTGAAGGCGGTGCCGTGCGGGGCGCGGGCCTCGTCCTGTCCCGCCCAGCCGGCCAGGGGCCGGAGCACCGACTCGCCGGGCGCGGTCGCCCAGCCCGTCTGTTCGGCGTTCGCCCCGGGCGGGGCGCCGAGCACGCGGTGGACCCGCAGTTCGTGCCGACCGCGAGCCACCGTGACGCTCTCGACGCGCAGCCCGGGCACCGTCGCCGGGCCGCGCCCGAACACCGGGCGGTGCCAGGACGCCGCCCAGCCCCACTCGCCGGCCTGTCCCGCGCCGAGCGGGTGGATCCGGCGCCGGACGCTGCGGACGCCGGAGACGACGACCGCGAAGTGGTTGTCCGCCGGGTTGGCCCGCGCGGTCGGCCCGGTCCGGGTCGAGTAGGCGAACCGGCCGTAGTGCGGGTCCTCCTGCGCGGCCGCTTCACTCTCGTGCGGCCGGAGGTGATCACTGCCGTGGTTGTGCAGCCGGACGACGCCGTCGTCGCGGGTCGACTGCAGCAGCAGGCCCGGCTGCGGCAGGGCGAGCACCTTGTCGGCGGTCTCGCTCGGGGCGGGTTCCTCGGTGGCGGTCCACAGTGGATGCTCCGGTGGCGCGAGCAGGCACACGAACGCCTTCGACGCCCAGTAGGGCGAGCCCGGTCCGGAGTAGTGCTGCACCGTCGGCGCGTGCGGCCCGTGCCAGCCGAGGCTCAGCAGCCCGTGCTCGTCGACGGCGGCGCGGTCGAGGAAGTAGCGCAGCGCTCCGCTGAGCAGCCGTCGTGACACGCCCGGCCGCAGCGGGGTGTGCCCGGTGACCGCGCCGAGGCCGATCGCGGACGCGGCCGCGAAGCGGTAGGTCAGCGACCGTCCGAAGTGGAGCGGCGCGCCGTCGCCGCCGAACCACAGCCCGAAGCTCTCGAGGTGCTCGCGCAGCCGGGGCCCGAAGTGGGCCGGTTCGCCGGCGAGGTGGGCGTCCAGCACCGGGTACAGGTGCAGCGCCCAGCCGTTGTAGTGGTCGAAGGCGCGGCCGTCGCCGTCGGCGTACCAGCCGTCCCCGCGGTACCAGCCCTCCAGCAGCTCGAGCGCCCGGTCACGGGCCCGCGCGGTCTCGGCGTCGGCGCGCCCCACCGAGGAAAGGAACCCGGCCACGGTGAAGGGGAACAGGTACCAGTTGTTCGGCGCCGGAACGTGCCGCAGCGCGCCGCGCAACCACTCCTCGACCCGGTCCTGGACGCCCGGCGCGAGCCGGTCCCACAGCCAGGGCCGGGTCAGCCGCAGTCCGAGCGCGACGGACGCGGATTCGACCATCGGCTGGCCCGCCACGTCGTGGTCCCGGATCACCGGCCACGACTCGGCGTCGTCGCGGCCCGGCGTGCGGGTGCCCGCGTCGAGCCCCTCGGCGTACCGGTCGAGCCAGCCGTGCGGGTCCTTCCCGTCCTCGCCGGCGACCCGGAAGGCGGCGGCGAGGAAGGTCCGGGCGAACCCCTCCAGGCCGTCCGAACGGACACCGCTGCCCGACGGCGGCCCGGGCAGGTCGAGGCGGGCGCCGCCCGGGGTGGCCCACCGCCAGGCCGCCGCCAGCAGGCTGTCCGCCGCCGCCACCCAGTGGTCCCGGGTGTACCCGGTGTGCGGGCTCAGCGCGCGGTCCTCGGCGGGCAGCTTCACGCGATCATCCCCAGGCGTTCACGGCGGACGGGGTGGGCGAACGCCTCTCCGGCCGCCCAGCGGGTGACCTCCGCGACGGCCAGTTCGGCCAGCCGCCGCAGCTCGTTGCCCTGCGAACCGGCCAGGTGCGGGGTGATCAGCACGTTCCCGTCGTCCCACAGCGGATGGTCCGGCGGCAGCACCTCCGGGTCGGTGACGTCGAGGATCGCCCGGATCCGCCCGGCCCCGGTCGCCTCGGCCAGCGCGTCCTGGTCGAGCACCGCCCCGCGCGCGGTGTTGATCAGCACGGCGTCCGGCCGCATCGCCGTGATCAGCTCGCGTCCGACCAGCCCACGGGTTTCGGGCAGCAACGGCGTGTGCACGCTGACGACGTCGCTGCGGGCGAACAGCTCCGCCAGGCTCACCGCCTCCGCCCCGAGGCCGGCGATCTCCTCGCCGGACACGTGGGGATCGTGCACCAGCAGCCGCAGGTCGTGCGGGCGCAGCAGCCCGAGTACCCGCCGTCCGATCATCGACGCCGACAGGATGCCGACGGTCCGGCCGTAGTTGCCCAAGTGCGGCGGCACGCCGAGCGGATCGTCGGCGCTGCGGGCCGCCCGGTGGGCACGGGCGCGCTCCAGCACCCGTTTGCCGGAAAGCAGGATCATCGCCACGGTGTACTCGGCCACCGGCACCGCGTTCGCCGCCGCGGCGGACGTCACCGCGATCCCCCGCTCCCAGCACGCTTCGGTGACGTGCCCGCGGACCGAACCCGCGGTGTGGACGACCGCCCGCAGCCGCGGCGCGCCGGCGAGCACCGCCGCGTCCAGCGGTGGGCAGCCCCAGCCGGTGACCAGCAGTTCGACCTCGGGCAGGACGGCGTGGGCCGCCGGGCCCGCGAAGTCGTCGAGCACCCCGTCGGCGAGGTCGCAGACGCGGCGCAACGCCGACATCGCGACGTCGTCGAGCACCGCCGCCGCGGCACGGGGAGCCATCGCGAGCGCGGCGCGGGGACGGCTCACTTGACCGCCCCCGCCGTCAGCCCCGACCGCCAGAACCGCTGCAGCAGCGCGAACGCCAGCACCAGCGGCAGGACCGCCAGCAGCGAACCCATGATCACCACCGGGTAGTACTCGGGCGACGTCGTGGCCGCGCTGTTCCAGCTGTAGAGGCCGAGGCTGACCGGGTAGAGCGTCTGGGTCGAGAGCATCACCATCGGCAGGAAGAAGTTGTTCCAGATGGCGGTGAGCTGGAACAGGAACACGGTGACGACACCGGGCCCGAGCATTCGCAGCGAGACCCGGAAGTAGGTCGCCAGCTCCCCCGCACCGTCGATCCGCGCCGCCTCCAGGATCTCACCGGGCACGTAGCCTTGGCTGAACACGCGGCCGAGGTAGACCCCGAAGGGGTTGAACAGCACCGGGATGAACACCGCCCACACCGTGTCGACGACGCCGGTGCCCGACGCCAGCAGGTACAGCGGGAGCGCCAGGACGGTCTGCGGCACCATCACCGCGGCGAGCACCAGCCCGAACAGTTTCTCCTTGTGCCGGAAGTGATACTTGTCGAACGCGTAACCGCAGGCGATGCTGACCAGCGCGCCGACCGCGGCGCCGCCGACCGCGTAGAGCAGGCTGTTGAGGTACCAGCGGCCGTAGATCCCCTTGTCCATGGCGAACAGGTCCTGCAGGTTCTTCAGCGGCGAGAACCCCTGCAGCGAAAGGATGTCGCTGCCGAAGAGCGCGTCCCGGTCCTTCGCCGCGGCCAGCACCAGCCACAGCGCCGGGAGCAGGGTGTACAGCACGGAGATCGCCACGACGGTGTTGACGGCCGCGCGGCCGAGGAACTTCGGCGGGTTCACAGTGCGGCCTCCCGGGTGCGGTTGGTCCAGCGCGTGACGCCGTAGGACAACGCGATCGTGCACGCCAGCAGGATCACCGACGCGGCCGCGGCGAGACCGTAGTTGTTGCGGGTGAACGCGGCGTCGTAGATGTACATGCTGGGCGAGAACCGCGCGGTGATCATCGGCGTGGCCTGCGACAGCAGCATCGGCTCGGTGAACAGCTGCAGCGACCAGATCAGCGTGAACAGCACCACCATCACGATCGACGCGCGGATCAGCGGCGTCTTGATCCGCAGCGCGGTCCGGACGCCGCCGGCGCCGTCGACCACCGCCGCTTCGACCACCTCGCGCGGCACGGCCTGCAGGGCGGCGTAGAAGACGACGACGTTGTAGCCGAGGTTGCTCCACAGCGCGATGTTCACCATCGACGGGATGACGGTGTGGACGCCGAGGAAGTCGACCGTGATCCCGGCCTTGCCGAACAGGTCCACCACCGGGCTGAGGCCGGGGATGTAGAGGTAGAGCCAGATGATCGCGGCGATGATCCCGGGCACCGCGTGCGGCAGGAACAGCGCGAGCCGTGCCGATCCTCGCAGCCGCGCGAGCCCCGAATCGAGCAGCAGCGCCAGGCCGAGCGAGGCGACGACCAGCAGCGGCAGGTACAGCAGGCAGTACAGCGCGACGACACCCAGCCCGCCGAGGAACGTCGGATCGGTCAGGACGGCCGCGTAGCTGCGGAACCCGACGAAGATGGTGTGTTCCGGGCCGAATCCCAGGCCCGGTTCGTCGGCGCCGAAGAAGCTCAGCCACAGCGCCGTCCCGGCCGGGATGAGGAAGACCACCACCAGCAACACGAAGAACGGAGTCATCAGCACCGCGCAGGCGGTGCCCTGCCGGTACCGTCTCCGGACGCGCGGCGCGGGCGTTCTGGAAGCGCTTTCCGGACGCGCGAGTGTCGTCGTCATGGGTCTCCTCTAGCTGCTGTGCTCGGTCGTCGCCAGTCCCAGGGCGGCCAGGTCCGGCATGGTGGCGCGCTGGGCGTCGCGGACGGCGTCGAGCAGGGTGCCCTGGCCGGCGCCCGCCCGGGCGAACCCGTCCTGCAGGACGCGTTGGGTGGCGCTCATCCGCGGGCCCCACGTCCAGCCGTCGCGGATCTTCGCGGCTTCGGTCTCGAACAGCCGGTAGATGTCCTGGTCGCCGTAGTAGCGGCGGTCGAACGCCTTCCGCCCGACCTCGACCAGCGCCGGTGCGGCCGGGTACTGGCTGCTGGTGCCGCTGGAGAGCCGGGCGCGCAACGCGTCGGGGTGCGACACCTGCCATTCGATGAACTCCATCGCGGCTTCCGGGTGGGCGCTGTCGCGGGTGACGGCGAACGTCGAACCGCCGTGCGTCCCGACCGCGGGGTGCGCGGGATCCCACTGGGGCAGCGGCGCGATCGCCCACTTCCCCTTCTGGGCCGGCCGGGCCTTCATCTGCGCGCCGGCGTCCCAGGCGCCGCTGAGCCGGGCCAGCACGAGCCCCTGCCCGATCTGCGCGTCCCCCTGCCTGCCCTGCACGCCGTTCGCGAACACGAGACCTTCGTCGATGAGGTCCTGCCAGTACTCGGCCACGCGGCGGGTCGCGGCGTCGGCGAGCGAGACGTTCCAAGCGCCGCCTGCGGTGTCGAACCATTGCGCGCCCGCCTGCCAGGAGACCGCGGCGAACTGGGTCGCGCCGTCGGTCGGGAAGGCCACGAGCCGTCGACGGTCATCGCGGACCTTGCGGGCCACCGCCGTGAACTCGTCCCACGTACGCGGTGGCCCGGAACCGTGCTGGGCGAACAGATCGGTGCGGTAGTGCAGCACCATCGGCTCGACGTCCAGCGGCACGGTGAACACCCGCCCGGCGAACGTCGTCAGGCGCAGCGCCTGCGGGAGGAGCTTGGCCCGCAGGCGATCGGAGACGAGGTCGGTGATGTCCCTGGCCACGCCGTCGATGGCGAACCCCGGGACTTGCGGGTATTCGATGGTGGCGACGTCCGGTGCGTTGCCCGCGCGGACCGCGTTGCTCAGCTTCGCGTACCCGCCCTGATCGCCGGACGGGATTTGCTGGAACACCACGTGGATCCGGTTCTGCGCGCGGTTGAACGCGTCGACGACCTGCTGGCTGCCCCGCAACGCCGACCAGAACGTGATCCGGGTGGCGCCCCCAGGCGCTTCCCCACCGGACACCGAGCACGCCGATGCCAGCGGCCACGCGAGGCCCGCGGCGAGAACAGTCCGGCGGCTGGGTCGGACGGGCATCGATGCCTCCTGCGGGTCGCGAACTTCACGCAGTTTGGGCGCTTGAACGAATTCCGGTCAATAGCCCCGGACAACTCGGTCAATCGATCAGCGGCCGCGTCGACCCGCGCACCTTCAGCTCCGGCAGGACGGCGATCCACCGCGGCGGACGGCCCGCCGGTCCGCGCAGCCGCTCCAGCAACAGTTCCGCGGCCAGCCTGCCGACTTCGGCCTTCGGCGGCGCGATCGCGGTCAGCGGCGTGCTGCCCAGCGCCGCCACGACGTCGTCGTAGGCGACCACCGAACAGTCGCCGGGCACCGTGATCCCCGCGTCGGCCAGCTGCTGGACGAGCATGAGGGCGTCGACGTCGCCGTGCATGATCACGCCCGTCGCGGCGTGCGCGCGCAGCACGTCGGCGAGCGGCTCGAGATCCCGCACGGGCTCCCGGTCGGCGACCGCACCCGGCGCGCTGAGCACCACGGCCCAGTCCTCGACCTCGGGCCGTCCGGCGCAGATGTCGCCGAACGCCGCGCGCAGCGCCCGCGCGGTCGGGCTGTCGTCGCGCGCGGCCAGGACGATCCGGCGGTGACCCAGCGCGAGCAGGTGCGTCACGGCGAGGTGGACGCCGTACCAGTGGTCGGTGCAGACCGAATCCCTGGCGTGCAGCGCACTCCCCGGCCGCGCCCGCCGTTCCATCAGGACGACGGGAACGGCGGCGGCGGCCAGCCAGCCGTCGTCCGCCTGCTCGGTGACCGAGCTACGCCAGCGCGGCGCGACGAGCACGCCCCGGGCGTCGTCGGCGAGCAGCCGCTCGACGATCGTCCGCTCGGCGCCGGGGACCTGCGGTGCCGGGTGCAGCACGACGCGCACGTCGGCCTCCTCCAGCGCGGCACGGGCCCCGTGCAAGACCTCGGTGAGGTAGGCGTGGCGTTCGGGAACGACAAGGACGACCGGGCCACCGTCGGCCGGTGCGGGCGCCGGTTCCGGCCGCCGCGGGACCAGCGAACGGACGACGCCGTGCCCCCGCCTCAGCCGGCCGGCCCTGGCCAGCTCCTCGACGTCCCGGCGCACGGTGATCACCGACACCGTCAGCTCCGCGGCGAGCTCGGTGACCCGCACCTCGCCACGCGCCTCCACCACCGCCAGGATCCGCCTCCGCCGGTCCTCCCCCGACTCTCGCATCTCGACCTTCGTCCATCGGCTGTTCGTTTGACCGTTTGGACCAAGGGTATCGATCAGCGGCGTGCCGGTCGAGCAGCAAAGCGAACTGTGCTGGGCGACTGTTCCTTTTCCGGGACAGGTCCGATTCGATCAGAAACGGTCACCAACGAAAGCTGCCGGATTGCTTCGATGGCACGCGGTACTCGAAGCCGGGCCGGTGACCACCGGTCGAATTCTTCGAACCGGTAGCCCACGGGTGGAGGCATCCGCCGGCGCGTCGACAGTTCGACCATGGCCGTGTCGAATGGGGAGACCGTCGAGATGCCCTCTTGTGCTCGGCGAATGAAAGCGCTTTCCTATAAGCGCTGCCCGACCGGTCACCGTTCCGGCGCTCCCACACCCCCCGTCGATCGGAGACCCGACTGTGCACCGCCGACCCGCTTCCTCCCCGCCGGACCGGGGAACCGCCCGAGTCTCCCCGGCTCGCGTGCGCCTCCCCCGCGCCGTGCTGTGCGCGCCGGCGCTCTTCGTGGCGGCCGTACTCGCCGGGCCATTGATCAACACGCCGATGAGCGCGGCCGAGACGAGCACCGGGATCGTGCTCGACGGGAACGACATCAAGGCCGGGAACGTCAACGGTCTCACCTTCAAGGGGTTCGGCATGCTCAGCGCGAACAGCACGAGCGAGCTGCTGATGGACTACAAGGCCCAGCACCCGGGCAAGTACACGGAACTCCTCCGGATCTTGTTCGGCGGACCGAGTCCGGTACTGACGAACGTGAAGATCGAGATGGGTAACGACCGGAACAATTCCACCGGACCGGATCCGGCCACCATGCGGACGGAAAGCGAGACGCCGAACGTCAAGCGGGACCAGGGGTTCCAGCTGGCGGCCGACGCCAAGAAGGTGAACCCCGCGCTCAAGGTGGGCCTGCTGCGCTGGAACGCACCCGCGTGGGTGACGGACAACGACAAGGTCTACACCTGGTACAAGAAAACGATCCTCGAAGCGTACCGCACCTACGGATTCATGGTCGACTACGTCAACCCGGGCCTCAACGAACGCACACCCGACCTGGCCTGGAGCAAGCGGTACGCCAGTCTGGTGAGGACGGACGCATCCGGCTTCGCCAACGCCGCCGAACGGGCACTGTACAACCGCATCCAGGTGGTGATCTCGGACGAGGCCGGGCTGGGCAGCTTCGGCGGGGCGATGGTGGCCGACGCCGAGCTGCGCAACGCCGTCGCGGTGGCCGGGTACCACTACACCCCGGACGACGACAGCGCCGGAAACTTCAAGCGACTGGCGCAGGTGTTCGACAAGGAAGTGTGGAACAGCGAGGCGCAGGCCACCTTCGGCAACTCGGCCTTCCGGCCCAACAACAACACGAAGGATCCGACCGTCGCGGGCACCGGCATCGGCGGGAAGAACAGCGCACTGGAAATGGGTAACACGATCATCAAGGGGTTCACCAACTCCAACCGGACGAATTTCATCTACCAGCCGGCCATCGGTTCCTTTTACGAAGGCGGGCAGTACGGCTTCAAGGAACTGGTCAGCGCGCGTGACCCGTGGTCGGGCTGGCTTCACTACGACGTCGGCATCGACATCCTGCGGCACTTCAGCTGGTTCGCGAAGACCGGTTGGGAGAACCCCGGCAACACCGCGGGGATCTGGCGAGCCGTCCCCCAGGCGAGCCACACCGGGGCGGCGGGTACGAACCCCGTCAACGGCCGCAACGGCACCCCCAGCTACCTGACGCTGGCCGCTCCGGACAAACGAAACTTTTCGACGGTCTTCATGAACGACAGCGAGTACCCGCAGACCTACCGCATCAGCACCGTCAACATGGCCTGCACCGGGACGCCGGCCCTGGAAACGTGGGAGACGCGGGCGGCCGATCGTGGTCAAGCCTTCAACGCCGACTACCTGAAGTACCGCGGCAACGTCACCGCCGGCTCCGACGGCGGGTACACCGTCAACGTCAAGCCCTACTCGGTGGTCACCGTGACGACACTGGCCCGGCACACGAACCCGGCGTACCGGGCACCGCTGCCGGTGGAGGGCGCGCGAACCGTGCTGGACACCGACGCCTCCGGTTCGGGTCACCACACCCAGGACGACACCTTGTACGCGGACGGCTTCGACTACACCGGCAAGCGGACTCCGGTGCTCGGGACCGGTGGCGCCATCGTGGGCAGCGAGGACTTCGTCGCCTCCCGCGGCGGCTCCGAGAGCGCAATACCCCTGTACACCAGCGATCGCAATGGTGCTTTCGAAGCCTATCGCCCGGACGGGTCGAGGAACTCCGTCCTCCGTCAGCAGCTCGACAAGGCGGTCGACGGGCTCGGCGACGCCTGGAGCGGCGGCGACCCGGTCACCCGGATCGGCGACAGCCGGTGGCTGAACTACGAGGCCGCCATCGACGTCTCGTTCGAAAACAACGGTCTCCAGGACGGCGCCAACTACGCGCTCCTCGGGGTCCGGCAGCAGCACGGCGACGTCGGCGCGCCCTACAAGCTGAAGTTCACGTTCGACGGCGGCTGGCAGCTGATCGTCGACAACAAGGTGGCAGCCGGTGGCAACGTGGTGAGCGGCTCAGGAGGTGTGGCAATTCCGGGATTCGACACCGCCTACAACGCGTGGCACAAGCTCGCCCTCAAAGCCGCCGGCAGTGAGCTGACCGCCTCATTGGACGGCGTCACGCTGGCCAGGTACACCGATCCGGCTCCCCGGCTCTCCGGCCGCGTCGAGATCGGCAGCGGCTACTACCACACCAGGTTCGACAACCTCCGAGTCCGCACCCTCGACGGCTTTACGCCGTACTACACCGAACTGCTCGACAACCTGGAGATGACCGACCTGAGCGCCCCGCCCGCCACCAAGCTCGTCTACGGCGGACAGTGGGCGCACGAAAGCGGCAAGAGCATGTACAACTACCAGCGGACGCTGTCCACCAGCCAGGGATCCGGCTCGACGCTGAGCTACACCTTCACGGGAACCGGACTCGACATCACCGGCCCCAACGACGGCTCGGCCGTGCTCGAGACAACCGTCGACGGAAGCATCACCGACAGCGCGGCCCACACGACGGCATCGGCCGAGTTCTACCAGACGTTCGGTCTCCGTGGGCTCACGTACGGCAGGCACACCGTTCAGATCAAGGTACGCAGCGGCGTCCTGGTCGTCGACGCGGTCGCCGTCGTCGGCTAGTCGAAGGTGAGCAGCCGGACCGGGTTCGATCATGCCGCAGCGGCCCAGACGGCGGCGGCCACCGGCTCGCCCACGAGCGCCTTCACCGTCCGGGGTTCGGGTTGAAGACGGGGTGGAAGCTTTCCGGCGGGGCGAGGTAGGTGGCCGGCAGCCCGCCGGTGTCGATGACGATCTGGTCGACGGCGTTCGCCGGGTCGACCATCCACAGCTTGAGGACGTGCTCGCCCGGCCGGTCCACGGTGATGCTCGTGGTCAGTTTCTCGATGCCCTCGACCACGTTGCGCGACCACGCGGCGGTGGCGGAGGTGACCCCCGTTCCCTTGAGCAGGATCGGGGTGCCGGAATCGAGGCCGATGGCGAGCCGGCGGGTGCCGCGCTCGTCCAGCGACGGCAGCCGGTACACGGTGACCGGGAAGGTGCCGGCCGTGGCGAAGCGGACGTTGTACTGGAGCTCGGGCGCCACCGTGCGGCTGTCGCCGTCAAGGCGTGCCGTGGTGAACGGCGCACCGATGACGGCCGCGCCGGAGCGGCCGAGGCCGGGAACCGTCTGCCAGGTCGCCCCGGACCGCGGCACCAGCCGGTCGTAGTGCTCGGCTTCGATCGACACGTAGCCGTGTGCCTCGACGAACCCGATCGCCGCCGCCCGGCCCTGCTCGCCGTCGTTGGCGACCTGCAGCGGCACGGTCACCGTGGTACCCGCGCCGGTGATGCGCACCTGCGGGCTGCTCACGCCCGACGGGGCCGCGGCCCAGTCGACGCTGACCCAGAGCCGCGCCTGGTCCGGGGTCGTCCCTGCCCTGGTGCTGACCTGCACCCAGGGGTCGCTGGGGGACGCCTGCCAGGACAGCGGGGCGAACCCGGTGTTGAAGATGTCGATGAAGCGCGTGGCTCGGGTGTACGAGGAGAACGTCAGGGGCCGGGCGACGCCGGTTTCGTTGCCCTCGGCGGCCACCCCGAGACCCACGGCACTCGTCGGCGTGCGTCTGGTCACGGCGGGCACCCTTGGGGCCTTGGGGACGTTGGCCGGATACGGGTTGATGATCTCCTTCCACTTGCCCCCGGCGATCGTGGTGTTGTAGCGGCGGGTCAGCGCCTCCTCGTCGGCCTGGGCCCGCTCGGCGAGGCCGGCGAAGACGTTCACCCCGGCCCCGCGGCCCTGCTTGACGGCGAGCGCGTTGCGGTCGGCGCAGACGAACTTCAGGTTCATCAGGTACGCGCCGGTCAACGGATACAGCAGCAGCTCGAAGAAGGCGTCCTGGTAGGACGACGGCAGCTGCCGTCCGACCGCCTCGGCGCGGCCGATCAGGCTCTGGTACGCCGCCATCCGCCGATCCGCCTCGTCGCCGTGGTGGACGAGGGAGAAGACCCCGCTCTGGATGAACTCGGGGCGCAGCGCCGCGGCCAGCTCGTAGTAGCCCTGCCGGATCTCGGCGATCTCCCGGGCGTGCGCCGCGCCGAACTGGCGACCGGCCCATTCGGCCAGCCGGGGTTGCACGTCCTCCGCGCGCCACCGGTCGATGTCCCAGGCGAGCGCCATCGCGAACGACAGCCCGGTCTCCTGCGACTTCAGGTCGCCCACGTTGACGATCCAGGTGTGGCGGACCCCGTTGTCGTACGCCCGGCGCAGCTCCTGCCAGATCTTGGCCGGCGCCGTCGTGTCCAGCCACAGGTAGCTCTTCGGCGATCCCCAGTAGGAAATGTGGTAGTACAGGCCGTTGCCGCCGGACCGCTGCCGCTCGGCCGCCGTGGGCAGCTGCCGCATGTTGCCGTGGTTGTCGTCCGGCCAGATCAGCGTCACGTCCTCGGGCACCCGCACCCCGGCGTTGTAGAGGTCGAGCACCTCCTTGTACGGGATGAAGATCTGCGGCACGGCACCGGCCGCCGGGCTGACCTCTTCGGCCAGGATCCGGCGCTGCTGGGTGATGATGTCGTTCATCACCGCGACCCGCTCGGCCGTGGTCTTGGCGTTCTTGGTGACCAGGCCCGAATCGTGGATGCCGCGCATACCGACCGTCCAGACGCTTTCGTACCGGGCGTTGGCTTTCGCCCGCGCGCGCCAGTAGTCCAGGATCGTCTGCGGGTTGACCGTGTAGTCGTATTCCGGGAGGCTGCCGTCCGGGTTGCGGTGCGCCTCCGCCCACGGCTGCCACTCGTACACGTTGTTGCGCAGCAACGCCTCCGGGTGGCTGGAGCCGACGACGACGCCGTACTCGTCGGCCAGGCGCGGGTTGTCCGGGTACTTGTTGAAGTGGTCCGACTCGGGGTGCATGGCCGGCCACAGGTAGTTCGCCTTGAGCCGCAACATCAGCTCGAAGATCCGGGTGTAGGTCACCGGCCCGATGTGCTTGCCGGGCTCTTCCGTCCGATACGCCCACTGCGAGAGGTTGTCTTCGTCGTTGAGGAAGATGCCGCGGTACCGGATCGCCGGCTCACGCCGCTTCTCCGTGGCCAGAGGGAGGGTCACGGTGTCGCGGCGCGGGACCGGCACGTCAGCCCACCAGTACCACGGCGAGACGCCGATGCGCTCGGACAGGTCGTAAACGCCGTAGACGGTGCCGCGCCGGTCGCTGCCGGCGATGACCAGCGCACGGTCGACCCCGGCGATCGGCGCGTCGACGACCTGGGTCACCGAGGCCTCCCAGCGCCCGGCGACCTCGGAGACGTCGAGGCGACCGGACGCGACGAGCTTGTCGATGACCGGGCTGTGCCCGATCGTGCCGATCAGCACCGCCGTGCGGGACAGCCCGGCGGTGCGGTTCGTCAGGATGGGAAGGACGCCACTGACCCGCTCGATGTCCGCTTGCAGGTCGCCCGCCACGCGGCGGACGGCCACGTCGTCGGCCGCGTCCACGAACACGTCGGCGGCAACGCCGCCCACGACCAGTGGGAAGCCGTCGCCTGCGGCGGAGGCCGGCTCGGCGGTGAGCAAGGCCGCGGCGGCCGGGGTCAGCGGCAGCGCCCCGACGGCGGCCAGCCCCCGCAGGAACGACCGGCGGGATGGCACGAAGGCGTCGTCATCCGGATGCCCCGGCGGCTTGGCGATCACGGGACTGTCCCCTTCCACGTGGCGGCTCGGCGGCGCATGGTTCCCTGGAAATAGAACCGCACGGCGGAGAACGTGGCAAGGCTCTCGCGCCGGGTTTCCGTGAACGTTCAGCGCGCCGACTTCGAATTCGTCGAAGCGTTGCCGGCCATGCCTGTGAAAGCGCTATCATAGTCGAGCTTTGAACCAGCGAGCGTCAGTCTTGCGTTTTTGTCGTCGATCAAGGGAGATCGGATGACCACGCACGGAACGAAGTTCACGGTGAACGAAGGGCCGGAAACCGGATCGCCTCCGTTGGGACGCCGCAGCGTGCTGCTCGGCGCCGCTGCGGGCGTGGGCGCGCTCGCGTTGGGCGCGGGGGCCGCCACCCAGGCGATGGCCGCCGTGTTCCCGGCACGGCCCGCCGCGGCTGCCTTCTTCAAAGGCGCCGACATCAGCTGGGCACCGCAGATGGAAGCCCACGGCTACACCTGGAAGAACTCCAGCGGGCAGAGCCAGGACCTGCTGACCATCCTCAAGGGCTACGGCATCAACGCGATCCGGCTGCGCACCTTCGTCAACCCCTCGGGCAGCGCCACCGACGGCCACTGCAGCATCACCGAGGTCGCCGCGCTGGCCAAACGGGTCAAGGCCGCCGGTATGTCGATCATGCTGGACTACATGTTCGGCGACACCTGGAACTCCGTCGGCGTGCAGAACCCGCCCGCGGCGTGGAAGAACATGAGCTACAGCCAGCTGCTCAGCGCGATGAACTCCTACGTCGGCCAGACCATGAACGTCATGAAGAGCAACGACGTCCTGCCCACCTGGGTGCAGATCGGCAACGAGATCAACAGCGGCATCTGCCGTCCCGTCGGCAGCGTCTCCAACGGCGCCCAGATGACCGGCCTGCTCAACGCCGCCTACAACCAGGTCAAACAGGTGTCCCCGAGCACCACCGTGTGCATCCACCTCGCCCAGCCGCAGAAGTGGGACTCGATGCAGACCTTCTTCAGCCGCTACGCCGGAAACGGCGGCAAGTGGGACATGTCCGTCTTCTCCTCCTACGGCAGCGCCGACCTGGCCGCCGGCATCGTGGCGAACATGAAGAAGATCTCCGACCAGTACGGGAAACCATTCCTGCAGAGCGAGTTCGGCGGCCCGGTGAGCAAGGTTTCGTCCACCAAGGCTTCGCTGGTGGCCTACCTCAGCGCGCTCAAGAGCACCGGCGGGCAGGGCCTCTTCTACTGGGAGCCGGAGGGGTACTCGCCGTTCACCGGCTACGCCAACGTCGCCTGGGACGCCGCCACCCGCATGCCCACCGCGATCATGGACGGCTTCCGGTAGCCCCTGGCGAGACGCCACTTCTGCCCGGGAGGCACGATGCTCGTCCCCGCCGTCAGTGTCCTGCTCGCCCTGTCCGCCCTCCCCGGCTCGCCCGGCACGATGGACGCCGTCGACTACTCCTTCAACGTTCCGCCCGGCGACTACGAGGTCACGTTGACCTTGGGCAGTGCTACCCAGGCCGCGCAGACCGCTGTCCAGGTGGAGGCGCGCCGCACCGTGCTCGCGCCCGTGAGCACCCGCGCCGGCGAGTTCCGCCGGGAGGTGCCGGCGGTGAACGTGCGCAGCCCGGAAAGCATGCCCACCGGCGAAGAAGGGACGGGGACGCCCGGCTTGCAGGTCCACCTCACCGGAGCCCGTCCGGCCGCGGCGAACGTATCCGTCGCACCCGCGCGCCGGCCACGGCTGTTCGTGGTGAGCGACTCGACCGCGTCGGACTGGCTCCAGGGCCCGAAGCGGGGCTGGGCGCAGGAACTGCCCCAGCTGCTGCGGCCGGGGATCGTGGTCGCCAACTACGCCGACGGCGTCCGCGAGCGTGGCGGGCTGCCGGTCCTGGTCACCCCGCCGGTGCGGCACCAGTTCGGTCCGGACGGGAAGCTCACGCCGACCGGCCTGATCGTCAACAACCTCGGCGTCGACCTGCCCGCAGTGATCCGCGGCCTCGCCGGCAAGCTGCACGTGCCGCTGATCGACCTCACCGCCCGCAGCCAGGCGCTGCTGGAGCGGCTGGGCGAAACCGCGTCCTGGCCCTTGTACCTGACGGTCCAGCACGACGGTGTCCAGGACTACGCGCACTTCTCCGAATACGGAGGAGCAGTCATGGCCGGCCTCGTCACCAAGGGCATGGCCGACGCTCAGCTGCCCGCCGCCGCGT
The DNA here is from genome assembly GCF_042881395.1 of Amycolatopsis sp. NPDC058278. NCBI lineage: Bacteria > Bacillati > Actinomycetota > Actinomycetes > Pseudonocardiales > Pseudonocardiaceae > Amycolatopsis > Amycolatopsis sp. NPDC058278. The sequence continues at coordinate 38,944 of NZ_JBHVXZ010000074.1, forward strand.
TCCTGCGCTGACCGCCAGAAGGAGACCGCCTTGCGAAAACTCGTTCTCACGATCGCAACACTGATCGCCGCGCCGATGTTGACGGGCGCCGTGCCGGCAGTCGCTTCGCTCCACGAGACTGCCGCACCGAGTTGCGCGGCCCGCCCGGCAGGGTCGAACGCGACGGCAGCGGCCACGGTCAAGGTGTGGCTCGCCGGTGACTCGACCATGGCGGATCCGAAGTCGTCCTGCCCGGTCGGCTGGGGCAACAGGTTCGACCCGCTGTTCAACGACCAGGTGACCGTGGTCAACAAAGCCGTGTCGGGCCGCAGCATCCAAACGTGGCTCTACGAGTCGAACGTGACCCGCACCAAGAACTCCGCCGGTGAATGCGTGGTGAGCCCGAACACCTACGCCCAACGCTGGCTGGACATGCTCGATCCCACGAACGGGATGCAACCCGGCGACTACCTGTTGATCCAGTTCGGCATCAACGACAGCGACCCGAACTGCCCACGACACGTCGGCCCAGCCCGCTACCAGAGCCTGCTCACCACGATGGCCGACGCGGCGAAGAGCCGAGGTGCCCACCCGGTCCTGCTGACCCCGGTCGCGGCCATCACGTGCAGCGGAAGCACGGCGGTCGGAAACCGGGGATTCCTCTCCCCGACCACGGCAGCGGGCGCCGCCACCGGAGCGCCCGTGATCGATCTGCACAAGCTGAGCTACGCCCTCTACAACACGCTCAAGCTGTGTCCCAACAACGGCGACTACACCAGAGGCGCCGTGGGCGCGTTCTTCTGCAACGACCACACGCACTTCGAAGCTGCGGGCGCGGATCAGATCGCGCGGGTCGTGGCGAAGGGGCTGCGCGACCAGAAGATCGGCCTCGCCGACTACCTCAAGTAGTCACTGGTTCGACGCTTACCCACCCCACACCCGAGGAGTCATCCATGACCATGCAACGACGGAAGTTCCTCAGGCTGACCGCCGTCGGCGCGGCGGGCGCGGGCCTCACCCTGCTCGACTGGGCCCGCTGGACCATGTACGGCGACACCGCAGCACGAGACCGCCTCGCGGCCGACGCGTCCGGTACCAAGACCAAGTGGGAAGCCCAACTGGGCTGACCCGTCCGTGGGCGCCGCACCGCACTCGCTCACCGGTGAGAACACCTCCACCGGCGAACAGGTCTGCTTCGGGCTCAGCCAGGGCAACGACCCGACCCGGTGGCGGCAGCTCAACGGCGGGAAGCCGGTGCTGACCTCGACCGTGGGAACCCGCGAGGAGCTGACGGTGAGCAGCACAGTCGCGACCACGGCCATGGTCCACGCCGTCCGGCGGTCGGTCCGCCTGGCCACCGGGTAGAACGCGACGATGCACGCCGTGTCGACGGCGACGGTGTGCGGCGGAATCACCGGCAGCACGCCACCGAGCACCGCGGTCCACAGGCGGCGCTCCGCGGCCGGAACCGGTCTACCATGGCGCGATGGCGACTGGGGAGCACGCGTTCGGCATACCGACTCGGCGTCGTCTGCCGTCTTCTTCGCCGCCGCCCTCGCCGTCGGCCGGGCCTGCTGTCGCCGAGCGCGACAGCGGGTTGCCCGCCGGCCCTCCGGATCCGGAGGCCGCCGCGCCGGGACTGCGGCGGCTGCGGGCCGGCGGGCGGCGCTGGACGTTCGCGCTGCTGACCGCCGCTGCCCTGATCGGGGGGTGCTTCGCGGTGCAGAACGAGCTGGACCGGGCCGCCGAACTGTTGCTGCGCACGGGCGTGCACAGTGACGGCACCGTTCTCACTGTCTGGCACAAGCCGAAGGCCGGGACGTACATCGAGGTCGGTTACGTGTTGGGCGGCGCCCCGAAGCGGGTCTGGATCGACAAGACTTCCGAGCGCCGTTACGCGGTCGGCGACCACGTCCTGGTCGCGACCGACCCCGTCCGGCCGGCCGGGTCCGCACCTCCGACGAACCCAACGAGGACCGGGCCACGGGCAGCGCCGGCATCTTGATGCTCATCGCCGGGGTCGTGCTGTTCCCGGTCGCGGTGTTCCGCCGGATCCGCTGGGCCCGGCGCCTGGCCGCCGCCCGCCGCACGGGCTGGTACCCGGCGGAGGTCACGATCGCCCCGCACCGGCGCCTGACCGCCGCCGACCACCGCCCGCCGGACCTGCGGATCAGCTACCGCGACGGGAACACCATCGACGCCCGCGGCGCGCATGCGTATGGCGTTGCCGCGCTGGCCGACCGGCCGCGCCGGGAGGTTCGGGTAGCGGGGACTGGTGAGAATCTGGCTCTGCTGTTTCCGGCTGGGGTCAAGGGGAAGCGGCCTTACCTGGTCCCCGCCGAGGCCGTGACCGACCGGTGACCCGGGCCTCACCCCTTGCCTTTTGGCTTTATAGCCGTCCCAGAACAGGGCACGGTGGCGAAGGTTGTCCCGCCACCGACCGTGCAACGGACCGAGACGGTGGGCAGTGGGTTTGAAGAGCGCTTGCCGCATCGAGGCGACGACGAACTGAAAAGAAGGCGTGTCGCAGCGGCCATCACCCGACTGGGACAATCTCCTTGAACCTTTCAACCCCGTGGTGCCTCGAGCTGCAGCCGAAGGGGAGCAATCCGAACCCTGGCCAACTCCACGTCGAGCATCCGCCCGGCTGATCGGTGACCGTGACGGCAACCAGCGATGTCCGGCGACGCTGCCAGCGGACGGAGCCGTGTGATCTTCCGCGGGCGCTGGATGGTGGATCACTTGCGGTGTAAGGCAAAAGGGTTGAACGCCGACTGGCCCGATCGACAGACTGTGCGGGGTCAGAGCACAGCCGACGGCGAAGAGGAGAGCAATATGCGGAAAATCACGATCGCGGCGGCCACCGTTGCGCTCGGGTTGTCCGGCGTCGCGATGGCGGGGACGGCTGTCGCGGCGCCGCCCGGTGCTGCGGGGACGGTCACGCCGAACAGCGCAGCCTGCGGCCACAACGGCCCGAACCGCGACCCGAACACCGGGCACGCGACGACGGCGGCGAATATCCGCAACGGCACGTCCACCAGCTGCCCGGCGGTCGGTGCCGCGCAACCCGGCGACGTTCTGGACTACTACTGCTGGACCAGTGCGGGCAGCTACACCTGGACGTTTGTCAGGGACACCCGGACCGGGACGATCGGCTGGATCCGCGACGACCTGCTTTCCGGCAACGGGAGCAACTATTCGTGCGGCTTCTGACCGGCTGACCGGTGGGGTGGCGGTCTTGGTGCTCGTCACCCCACCGGGCCCCGCAGCAGTGCGAGGCCCATGTCGGTCGTGCGGTGCACGACTGCGGCGCCGTCGCGAGTGCTGGTGATCAGCCCGCACGCGCGCAAGACCGTGGCCTGTTTGGATGCGGTGCCGACCGAGACGCCGAGCCGGTGCGCCAGTGCGCTGGTCGAGTGCGGAGCGAGCAGGACGTGCAGGCACTCGGCGCGGGTTCGGGTGATGAGCCGGTCGAGGCCTCCCGTGGCGACCGAGTGTGGTGCGGCGGCGCCGACCGGATAGACGAGCACCGGCGGCAGCTCCTGGTCGATGAGCGTGATGGGGGTGCCAGTGGTGAAGTACGACGGCACCAGCGTCAAACCCCGGCCGCGCAAGCGCACGGCCCGGTCGCGCGGGTAGCGCACCACCAGCGTGCTGCCGTCCCAGCTCGTCACGCCGGGCAATGTCGTCAGCAGGTGTTCGACGCCGTGCGTGCCGACGATTTCGGTGCGCTTCGCCCGATCCGTGGCAACGAGGTGACGCACTCGGTCCCACTCCGGGGCGACGAGGTATCGATGTCCTCTTCGGACAGACGCCGCGACGCGCGCCACCTGGCCGCGGTCGCCGGCGGCGAGGAGCTTGGCCCAGCCCGGCGCCGGCCGGTCGGCGAAGGCGGCGGCCACGTCCGCGCTGAGGACGCTGCGGGTGGTGCGAAGGATCGCCTCGCAGCCATCGTCGAGGTCGGCGGTAGTGGGCGAGGGGGTCAAGAAGTCGGGGAAATCGCCGTGAGGTGGCACGAGCGCACGCAAGAACGCAATATCGTCGAGCGCGGAATCGTCCGGTCTGACCCGTAGACGCCATTTCGCGTAGCCGGGGCCGTGGACCAAGGCCACGCTGGAAACGACTTCCCATAACGGGTCGGGCGCTGTTGCCAGGCGCACGCGTTGCAGGTCTACTCGCTCGAACACCAACCGCAATGCCATGGTTCCCTCCCCGGAGCCGACATCCAGGCTGCACCAGCGTCGCCGCGGAAGGCAAGCGCTCACCGGGTGTATCTACTTCGTGTCATGCAACTGACCAGTCTCCTCACCGCCGATAATCGCGCGATCGATGACGCGAAAACGACCCATGCCCTTTCCGTGCTGCGCGCCGCGGAAGCTGGACCACTACGGCAATATCCACTGAAGAGCGTACTCGGCGAACCGTCAGCAAGGATCCACAGCTTTTCTGCGGACGTTTGACGTATCACGCTCACCATTGTGCAGCGGGATCCGGGTGTCCTGCTGAGCAACAGCCTGGTCAGCCGCTTTGACGCCCGCTCGGTGGTGGACCACGTCCGGTCGGTCCTGGCCACTACGAGCGGATGGCGAGGGCGGTACCCTGGCCTCGCTCCATGTTCGGGGAAGTGAGCGCTCGACTGCCGACGGTCGCTGGCGAACGCGTCCTTGCCACGGAGATCCCGTTCTCCTCCTCCCGGCCGGATCGAGCGGCACACTCCGGGGAGCGTGACCGCAGTCGAGGAGGAAGTGCCGAGCGGGCTCAACCAGCTGGCGCGGCGGACTCTTGTTCCACCGCCGGCACTTCTCCGCTCCAGCGACAACGTCAAGGAGTGGGTCGAATTCCTGCGCAAGCTGGGAGTGCGCGACGAGCTGCCGGTTCGCCGCGGGCGGGAATCGCGGGAGCTGGACGGCAACCGCCTCTCGCGAGACCGCCTGGTGCTGAATGAATCCGTGCCCCCTGGGATCCAGACAGCGCGGAAGGCGCGTCTGTCAGACCGGTCGTGCGCGCAATTCCCCGAGACCCCGTACCTGACCCGGACGCTCAACAGCTGACTTCCCGGGCTTCGGCGCGGCCTGGCCGGTCGCGTTGTCCTGGGCACTGGTTGACCAGCAGGAACACGGCGTCTTCGTTCTTCTCCTGATGGGCGGTGCTGCCCACGACCGAGGCGAACGACTCTTCCCCTGGCCGCCGACCGGCGCTCCCCACTCGGGTTCCGCTTCCTGCTCGGCCGCGTCCGGCCGCTCGAGCGCCTCTGACTGCGCGGCGAATGTCACGGCGGTCCTTTCACCCCGTTTCCGCTTGCGGCTCACCGGCATGCGTCACCTCCTCTCGCCGTCGAACCGCCGAAGCTCCGGCACGATGCCCTCCAGGCTGCGCCGGTCGCCGGTCGCGCCCATGCATCGCGGCCCTGCCGCGGCCGGCCAATTCCCCGGCGGCCGAGGCCAGACCGGTACCGGCCGGAGTCGTCATCGGGGACGAGCCGGTCAGCCTGCCGTTCGGGTCGGTCATGGCACGGCTTCCTCGCGGTCCGGAAACGAGATCCCGACCTGGCAGAACCTACTGATCGAAAGGCCGGAACACCCGGCCGGCCGGCCACCGGGACTGCCGAGCACAGGGAAACCCTTCACCAACGGGCGCGGCCGCTCCGCCGACACTTACGCCGAAGCGAGCACGAGACCGAGCGGCACCCCGCGAGCCAGGTGGCCCACAGCCGGCCGCTCGCATCGTGACCATGACCCACACCCACGACGACCCGATCGTCGCGGAGATCCAGAAGCGCGTGAACCGCGAGCGCTACGAAGCACTGCAGGACAAAGTGCTGTCCGTCGTGCCCGACAAGGCACGCGCGGAATTGCTGGCGATCATGGGATCACCCTGCTGGTCGGCGTCCAGCAGTGGCCCACCGAGGTCCGCAGCGCCCTAGCTTGAACGCCCCTGCGTCGCGCCGGAACCGGTCAGCGCCAGTCGGGGGCGCCTGCAACAGGCGCCAGAAGTGTCTCGATCTTCGCCCGAACCTCCCGCATGATCGACACGATGGGGGATTCGTGGTCCGCGGTCAGCCTGGCCGGCGGAACCGGGCAGCTGATCGCGTCGGTCGCGGGGCTGTCGTAGCGCAACGCGAAGCCGAAGCCCGCTATCCCCGGCACCGTCTCGCGATGGGGCTGACCTGGGGCTGCCACTCCAACAACCACTTCGACATCTCGCTGGCCATGGTCACCCACTGCGGTGCCGCGGCGCCGGGTGAGTACAACGCACTCGACACGCACTGGATCCGGCAGGAAGGCCGCGAGCGGCTCACCAGCGCCCCGCCCCGCATCGTCGGCGGCAAGATCGCCGTTCCCGACTCCCCCGGCCTGGGCATCCAGCTCGACCGGGACCGGCTGCTCGCGGCCCATGAGCTCTACCAAGAGAAGGCATTGGGCGCTCGCGACGACACCATCGCCATGCGCTACCTCGTTCCCGGCTGGGAATTCGACAGCAAACGCCCCTGCCTGGGGCGCTAGGGCGTGGCTTCAAAGCCGGAGGAGCAGGTGGCCAGGTCGAAGGCCGGTGGGCGGCCATCGGCCCGGTTCGACGACGGAGCCGAAGGCATCCACATCGACACCGCACGGCGCGACAGACCTCCGGACTGGTCCACAAGGGACATAGACGAACGCGAAGGCACCTGCGAGGTGCCACGAAGACACCCTGCGAGACCGGTGTGTTCAGCGGGACCGCCGAACACACCGGTCGCCGGGCCTGCCGGGGCGGAACAGCTGCCCCGCCGGCCCGGCGACACATGAACCGAGCCGCTCTTTGTTAACGCTAACACTCAACGCCCTCATCGGCCGAGTGTGAGCACTGCCTGGATGCGAGGATCTTCGACGACCGCACCCCTGTCGTCAAGGAAATCAACAGTTTCGACGACTATTGACGAGCCGAGTCCGATCTTGCGATAGTGTGCCCGACCGCCCTCATCGGTTCGCTTTCGCGCTGCTCGCACCCCGAACCGGAGGGCTCCATGGCATCCCCGAAGACGCGAATGACGCGACGCACCGTCCTGCGCGCCGCCACCGCCGCACCTGCACTCGGCATCACGTTCGGCGCGCCGTCGGCGATGGCTGCCACGCCGTCGGGTGCGGCCGTCACGCCGCCGCCCGCCCGATGGGGTGTCCAGCCGTTCGAGCTCGGTGCCGTGAAGCTGCGCGACGGCGTCTTCGCGGCCAAACGCGCGCTGATGCTCGACCACGCCCGCGGCTACGACGTCAACCGGCTGCTGCAGGTCTTCCGGGCCAACGCCGGCCTGGACACCCGCGGCGCGGTAGCGCCCGGCGGCTGGGAAGGCCTCGACGGTGAGGCCAACGGCAACCTGCGCGGGCACTACACCGGGCACTTCCTGACGATGCTCGCGCAGGCTCACGCGAGTACCGGCGAGGCCGTGTTCGGCGACCGGATCCGGTACATGGTCGGCGCGCTCGCCGAGGTGCGGGACGCCCTGCGCCGCGAGCCGGCCGCACTCGTCGTCCCCGGCCGCGTCCAGGCAGCCATCGAGCAGCCCCGCGGTTCCTACCAGTACGTCGAGCTGCCACCCACCGTGCTCGGGAGCGCCGCCGAGGTCACCATCGCGGCGTGGGTGCGGCCTGCCCACGCGGACAACTGGGCCCGGGTGTTCGACTTCGGCGACAACACGACCAAGTACCTGTACCTGGCCGCGCGCAACGGTTCCGGGGTCCCGCGGTTCGCCATCACGAACGGCGGGGCCGGTCGCGAGCAGGGTATCGACGGGACGGCTCCCCTGCCCGTCGGCGAGTGGAGCCACCTCGCCGTCACGATCTCGGGCAGCACGGGAACGTTGTACGTCAACGGGTCCGTGGCCGGCACGAACACCGCGATGACGCTCAACCCGGCGGCGCTCGGGGCACTGGCGAACCACTGGCTGGGGCGCTCGCTCTACCCGGACCCGGTGTTCGCGGGCGCCTTCGGCGGGTTCGACGTCTGGTCACGGGCGCTGCCCGCCGCCGAAGTCGGTGCGCTGCAGGGCAAAGCCGGAGACGGCGATCTCGCGTCGTACGCCTTCGACACGCTCACCGACCGGACCGGGCGCTCCGGCCCCGCGGTCGTGCGCCGCACCTGGGGCGGGCCCAGCCACCCCGGGTTCCTGGCCGCCTACCCCGAGACGCAGTTCAGCACGCTGGAGTCGATGACGAGCGGGGACTACACCGTCGTCTGGGCGCCCTACTACACCGCGCACAAGATCCTGCGCGGGCTCTTCGAGGCCTACCGCGCCACCGGCGACGAGCGCGCGCTCGACCTCGCGTCCGGGATGTGCGACTGGATGTACGCGCGGCTGTCGAAACTGCCGAAGACGACGCTGCAGCGCATGTGGGGCATCTTCTCCAGCGGCGAGTTCGGCGGGATCGTCGAGGCGATCTGCGACGTCCACGCCGTCACCGGCCGCGCCGAGCACCTCGCGCTGGCGAAGCTGTTCGACCTCGACCACCTCATCGACAGCTGCGTGGCCGGCACCGACATCCTCACCGGGATGCACGCCAACCAGCACATCCCGATCCTGACCGGCCTGGTGCGGCTGTACGACGAGACCGGCGAGCAGCGCTACCTCGATGCCGCCCGCAACTTCTGGGGCATGGTGGTGCCGACGCGGATGTACGGCATCGGCGGGACGAGCCTCGGCGAGTTCTGGAAGGAGCCCGGCCGCATCGCCGGCACGCTCGGCGACACGAACGCCGAGACGTGCTGCGCCTACAACATGCTGAAGCTGAGCCGGATGCTGTACTTCCACGAACAGGACCCGCGCTACCTCGACTACTACGAGCGCGCGCTGTACAACCAGGTCCTCGGCTCCAAACAGGACAAGGCCGACGCCGAGAAGCCGCTGGCCACCTACTTCATCGGACTGAACCCCGGCCACGTCCGGGACTACACGCCGAAGGCCGGGACGACGTGCTGCGAAGGCACCGGGATGGAGAGCGCGACCAAGTACCAGGACACCGTCTACTTCCGCAGTGCCGACGACAGCACGCTCTACGTGAACCTCTACAGCCCGTCGAAGCTGTCGTGGAACGGCGTCACGATCGAGCAGCGGACGAACTTCCCGTACGAGCAGGGGTCGACGCTCGTCGTCCGCGGATCCGCGCGCTTCACGCTCCGGCTGCGGGTCCCGTCCTGGTGCCGTGACACCTTCTCGGTCAAGGTGAACGGCAAGCCTGCGGCGGGCCCGGTGCTCACCCGCACCTGGCGCGACGGGGACACGGTCGTCGTCCGGACGCCGTTCCGGCTGCGCGCCGAGCAGGCGCTCGACGACCCGAAGACGCAGACGCTGTTCTTCGGCCCGGTGAACCTGGTGGCGCGGGATCCGAGGACGACGTTCCTCGATCTCGGGCTGTACCGGAACGCCGCGCTGTCCGGGGACCTGCTCCCCTCGTTCGCGCCCGTTCCCGGCAAGCCGCTGCACTTCCGGCTCGACGACGTCGAGTTCGCGCCGTTCTTCGAAGGCACGGAGGATCCGACGCACGCGTACTTCCACCGCGCCGAGCCGACGGTGGTCTTCGGCGGCCTCGATTCAGGGGTCGCGAACCCGGCCGGGGCCGGGACGACGCTGCTCGACGACATCTGGGCGGGCGCACCGTTCGCGACCAAGGAGGCACTGGTGCGCCAGGTCCGGACCGAGGTCGACGCCTGGCGGCTCGGCAGCGCAGACGCCGCGAGGGTACTGGCCACCGCCCGGCGGGCGAACTACCTCTGCTGACCGCCGGGCTCGGCAATCCCCGTAACAGCACCGCGAACGCGGTAGCCACCGAGGGTTCCATGGCTGCCGGGTCGCCGCCTGCGACGGCCCGGCCCACCCCGAGGCACACCTCGTCGTCCGCTGGCGTTGCCGACCGATCCGGCAAGCCGGGTCACCTCGGGCGAGCAGTTCGAGCCGGGCGATACGTCGTCAGATCATCGTCAGGCCTTCGAGCGTGCGACCGAAACCGAGACGCCGGTACTCGGTGGCGACTTGGGCGCAGCCCAGGGTGGTCTTCCCGCACAGGCTCACAGTCACCGCGCCGTCGAGATGGAGTTCGATCCGACCGGCCAGCGTCCCCGCGATGCACGGTATGCCGAGCCATCAAGTCCGTCCGATCCGGGCGCACTGTCCGAGCCGGCTGTCGGCGGGCACCGTGAAGTGCGGTCATCAGGTGCGGTGGCAAAGCAGCAGGGCGCCCGTGGGCGGACTCCGTGCCATGGCCGCGAAAGGGCATGGCTTTGACTGCACCTCGGCACGCGGCGCCGAGGCCGCGTGCCGAGTCGGGATTCAGCTGCCGGCGGGAAGTTCGGTGTTGCGGCGCTGGGCCTCGTGAAGCTGGTCCTCGAGGGTGATGATGCGGCAGGCGGCATCGATGCCAGTGCCCTGGTCGACCAGTTCCCGCGCCCGGGCGGCCAGGCGCAGCTGGTGGCGGGAGTAGCGGCGGTGCCCGCCGGCTGAGCGCTGCGGGGTGATCAGGCCGGCTTCGTCGAGACTGCGCAGGAAGCCTTGGGTGGTGCCGAGCATGTCGGC
>NZ_JBHVXZ010000075.1:0-26783 GCF_042881395.1 Amycolatopsis sp. NPDC058278
TCACAGCCCGCCCCACACAGCCCGCCCCACACAGCCCGCCCCACACAGCCCGCCCTCCCAAGGGGGCCACCATCCCCCAACGGGGCACCCCCGATTTCGACGCTATCGCCCCCACCCGACAAAACCCCGCCGCAAACCCCACCCGCCCCGAACCTGTCCACAACACCCGTCACCTGTGGACAACCCGCCCCGTCCACCACCGGCCGCCTCGGCTTTCGGGTAAAAATGGACACGTGGACGTCGATCTGGTCGTGCCGATGAAACACCCCCGCGACGGCAAGTCGCGGCTGCGTGGTGCCGTCGAGGTGGAGCGCCACGCCGGGCTGGTCATGGCGTTCGCCGCCGACACGCTCGCCGCCGTGGCCTCGAGTGCGCGGGTCAGGCGCGTGCTGCTCGTCGCCGCCGATCCCGAAGCCGTTGCCGAACTGGGCGAACTCGGCGTCGAGATCGTCGCCGAACCCGCCGAAAAGTCCCTCAACGCCGCTTTCCGTCACGGCGAAGCCCTGCTCAAAGCCGATGATCCGGACGCCGTCGTCGGTGCCCTCCAAGCCGACCTCCCCGCCCTGCGCGCCGTCGATCTCACCGCCGCCATCGCCGAGGCCGCCGGCACCCGGGCCTTCGTCGCCGATCGCCAGGGCACGGGCACCACCCTGCTGCTGGCCGCCCCCGGCGAGCCCCTCGATCCCCGCTTCGGGCCCGGCTCGGCGCGGCTGCACGCCGCGTCCGGGGCGATCGCCCTGTCCCGGCCGCTGCCGACCCTGCGCAGCGACGTCGACACCCCGGATGATCTCGCCCACGTCCGCGCTCTCGGTGTCGGAAAACACACCGCCGCCCGCCTCGGCGAACCGCGCTGAGCTGTTCATCCGACCTTCACCGAGGCCTGCGCAATTCCGCGTGACGTAGTGAAGAATGGGGGCCGTGAGCACAGACGACGGCAGTACGCCCGCACCGCGGAGGCGACGGAACCCGGCCAGCGGATCTTCGGAGACGGCGAAGAAGACCCCCACCGCCAAACCGGCGGCCGCCAAGAAGGTCCCGTCGAAGTCCACCGCGCGCGACACCGCCGCCCGTGCCACCGCCGGCAAGACGCGCACCCGCAAGACCACGTCGCCGACGGCCACCCCGGCGCCGACGCGGCGCCGCAGTTCCACCCAGGGCAACCCGGTCGCGGCCGAGGAGTTCCGGGCCGTCCCCTCGGCGCCGCCGGCGGTCACCGCCGCGCCCACCGCCGTCGAGACGCTGCCCGACGACCGGTACTTCAACCGCGAGCTCTCGTGGCAGGACTTCAACGCCCGTGTGCTCGCGCTGGCCGAGGACGAGTCGCAGCCGCTGCTCGAACGGGCGAAGTTCCTCGCGATCTTCGCGTCCAACCTGGACGAGTTCTACATGGTCCGCGTCGCCGGCCTGAAGCGCCGCGACGAGACCGGCCTGCTGGTGCGCAGCGCGGACGGGCTCACCCCGCGCGAGCAGCTCGGCTACATCGCCAAGCGCAACCAGGACCTGGTCGAGCGGCAGACCGGCGCGTTCGAGAAGCACCTGCGCCCGCAGCTGGCCGAGCAGGACATCCACATCGTCGGCTGGGCCGACCTGGCCGGCGCCGACCAGCTGCGGCTGTCGAGCTACTTCTCCGAACAGATCTTCCCGGTCCTGACGCCCCTGGCCGTCGACCCGGCGCACCCGTTCCCGTACATCTCGGGCCTTTCGCTCAACCTCGCGGTGACGGTCCGCGACCCGGAAGGCGGCACCGAGCGCTTCGCCCGGGTGAAGGTGCCGAGCAACGTGCCGCGCCTGATGCGCGTCGAGACCGAGCGCACCAGCCGGACGGCGACGTTCCTCCCCCTCGAAGAGCTCATCTCCGCCCACCTGGGTGAGCTGTTCACCGGCATGGACGTCACCGAGCACCACGTCTTCCGCGTCACCCGCAACGCCGACTTCGAGGTCGACGAAGACCGCGACGAAGACCTCCTGCAGGCCCTCGAGCGCGAACTGGCGCAGCGCCGGTTCGGCCCGCCGGTGCGCCTCGAGGTCGCGCAGGACATGAGCGAGCACATGCTCGAGCTGCTGCTGCGCGAGCTGGACGTCGACCCGGCGGACGTCGTCGAGGTGCCCGGCCTGCTCGACCTGACCTGCCTGCACCAGCTGTCCGGTGTGGACCGCAAGGAGCTGAAGGACCGGCCGTTCGTCCCGGCGACGCACCCGGCGTTCGGCGAGCGCGAGACGCCGAAGAGCGTTTTCGCGACGCTGCGCGAGGGCGACGTGCTGGTGCACCACCCGTACGACTCGTTCTCGACCAGCGTGCAGCGCTTCATCGAGCAGGCGGCCGCCGACTCGAAGGTCCTCGCGATCAAGCAGACGCTGTACCGGACGTCGGGTGACTCCCCGATCGTCGACGCGCTGATCGACGCCGCGGAGGCGGGCAAGCAGGTCGTCGCGCTGGTGGAGATCAAGGCGCGGTTCGACGAGCAGGCGAACATCACCTGGGCGCGGACGCTGGAGCGCGCGGGCGTGCACGTCGTGTACGGCCTGGTCGGGCTGAAGACGCACTGCAAGGTGTCGATGGTGGTGCGCCAGGAGGGTTCGACGATCCGGCGCTACTGCCACATCGGCACCGGCAACTACAACCCGAAGACGGCGCGGCTGTACGAAGACCTCGGGCTGCTGACGGCGGATCCGAGCATCGGCGCGGACGTCACCGACCTGTTCAACGTCCTGACCGGCTACTCGCGCCAGGACACCTACCGGACGATCCTGACGTCGCCGCACGGCATCCGGCGCGGCATCGTGCGCGCGATCGGCGAGGAGATCGAGCTGGCCCGGGCCGGGCAGCAGGCCGGGATCCGGATCAAGTGCAACTCGCTGGTCGACGAGCAGGTGATCGACGCGCTCTACCACGCCTCGCAGGCCGGTGTGCCGGTCGACGTCGTCGTCCGCGGGATCTGCGCGCTCAAACCGGGTGTCGAGGGGTTGTCGGAGAACATCCACGTCCGGTCGATCCTCGGCCGGTTCCTGGAGCACTCGCGGGTCTTCCACTTCCGCGCGGGCGGAACGCACTGGATCGGCAGCGCGGACATGATGCACCGCAACCTGGACCGGCGGATCGAGGCGCTGGTGCGCGTCAAGGATCCGAAGCTCACCGGGCAGCTCGACGACATGTTCGACTCGGCGCTGGACCCGGCGACGCGCTGCTGGGTGCTGACGGCGAGCGGCGAGTGGTCGCCGTTCCCGGCCGAAGGCTCGCGCGTGCGTGATCACCAGCTGGAGCTGGCGAAGCTGCACGGGGCCGCCGGATGACCCAAGAGGTACGGGCGGCCGGCGCGGTGCTGTGGCGCGTCGCCGGGGGCGCGACGGAGGTCGCGCTGGTGCACCGCCCGCGGTACGACGACTGGTCGTTCCCGAAGGGAAAACTCGACCCGGGCGAGACGATCGCCGAGGCCGCGGTGCGGGAAGTCCGCGAGGAGACCGGGTTCACCGCGGTCCTGGGCCGCTACCTGGCCCGGACGGCGTACCCGGTGCCGGCGCGCCACGGGGCCGGGACGGTGCCGAAGACGGTCGACTACTTCGCGGCGGAAGCGGCTTCCGGCGGGTTCGAGGCGAACGACGAGGTCGACGAGCTGCGCTGGCTGGACCCGATGGCGGCGGAAAAGCTGCTGACGCGGCCGGAGGACGTCCGGGTGCTGCGGGCGTTCTGCGAGCTGCCGGTGGGCTTGACGACACTGTTGCTGGTGCGGCACGCGAAGGCGGGCAAACGCGACGAGTGGTCCGGCGACGACGACCTCCGGCCGTTGTCGGAGGCGGGCCGTCGCCAGGCGGCGGCGCTGCGCCGGGTGCTGTCGTTGTTCGGCCCGGACCGGGTGTTGTCGGCCCCGCGGCTGCGCTGCGTGCAGACGGTCCACGGGGTGGCGGAGGACTTCGCGGCCGAAGTGCGCCACGAGCCGTTGTTCTCGGAAGAGGGCTACTGGCCGGACCCGGTCCTGGGCGCGGCGCGCCTCCTGGCGATCGCCGGGGACGGCGGCACACCGGTGGTGTGCAGCCAGGGCGGCGTGATCCCGGACCTGGTGAGCGCATTGGCGGACCGCGACGGAGTGGAGCTCCCGGCCGCGCGCGGCGGGGTGGTGCCGAGCAAGAAGGGCTCGTTCTGGGTGTTGTCGTTCCGCCCGCCGACGGCCTCGGAAGGTCCGTTGCTCCTGGCGGCGGACTACCACCCGAGCGCCCTGCCGGTCCCCTCCCCCAGCCACTCCTGAGCCGGTGGTCCACACGGGCCGCAGAGCGCTGTCAGCACGAGACAGCGCCGTGACAGTCGATCTTGGTGTACTTGCTGAGGGTCCCGCTGGGCTGCGCCGGGCTAGGGGTACGGCGCATCCCCGGGCGAGGGGGTTTCTGTCGGCACCGTGGCCAGCAGGGCCTGGACCTCGGTGACGCGGGGGTCGCCGAGGCGCTGGCTGACCGTCAGCGCTTCGGTCCAGTGGCCGCCCGCCTCGTGCGCGCGGCCCATGCGGTGCTTGAGCCGGCCGAGGGTGATCTGGACGTCGATCGTGCCGTAGTCGGCGTTCAGTTCCTTGAGCTCGGCGAGCGCGTCGAGGCCGGCCCGTTCCGCTTCGTCGTGCCGGCCGGCTCCTTCGAGGGCCTCGGCGACATTCCCGAGCGCGAGCGCCGCGTGGTAGCGGTCGCCCAGTTCCGCGAAGGCTTCGTGCGCGGCCTGGGCGGCTTCGGCGGCGTGGTCGTAGTCGCGGAGGCCGATGCGGCTGGCGCTGACGTTGAGGAGCGCGTGCGGCACGAACCTCCGCTGGCCGTGGTCGCGCGCGAGGTGGACGGCTTGCAGGGCGTGGCGTTCGGCTTCGGCGTATTCGGCCCGGACGTAGTACGCGCCGGCGAGGTTGGACAGGATCGCCACCGTCAACGCGGTGCCGTCGCCGTTCTCGGACGCGGCGCGCGCTTCCTCCAGCGCCTCGAGCGCCTGGTCGGGCTGGAGGGTGCGCAGGTAGGCCGAGCCGAGGTTGTTGGCGCTGTACTGGAGACCGGTGCTGTCGCCGGCGTCGCGGGTGGCGGCGACGGCCGTGCGCGCGGTGGTGATCCAGTCGTCGCGGTCGTGGCGCTCGGCGAAGAACCCGCGCAGGAGCCAGGCGAGTTTCCAGGCGTGCGCGGTCCAGCCGTGACCGGCGGCGATGCCGACGAGCGCGGTGAGGGCCTGCCGTTCGGTGGTGTACCAGGCGATCGTCTGCTCGTGCTGTGCGAAGCGGACGGCGGGCAGCGGCGCGGGGTCGAGCGTGATGTCCTCGGTGAGCAGGTCGGGACGGACCAGTTTGTTCGCCTCGGCGACACTGGCGAGGTACCAGTCGACGAGCCGCCGCAGCGCCGCCGCGCGCTCGGCCTCCGTCGTTTCGGTTTCGACGAGTTCGCCCGCGTAGACGCGCAGCAGGTCGTGGAACTGGTAGCGGTCGGTCCCGGGCTGGTTGAGCAGGTGGGCGGCGGCGAGCTGGTCGGCGAGCTCACGCGCTTCGCGCAGGTCGACGCCGGCGAGCGCGGCGGCCGAGGAGAGGCTGAAACCGTGGCCGGGGTGCAGGCCGAGCAGCCGGAAGAAGCGCGCCGCGGCCGGGCGCAGGGCCTTGTACGACCAGGAGAACGCGGCCCGGAGGTCGGTGCCGGCGTCCTGCGGGTCGCGGAGGGTGTCGAGCCGCAGCCGCTGGTCGCGGAGTTCTTCGACGATGCCGGCGAGCGAGACGCCGGAAAACCGTGAAGCGCGTTCCCCGGCCAGCGCCAGTGCCAGGGGCAGGCGCCCGCAGAGCTGCACGAGTTCGGCGACGGCGTCGGGCTCGGCGGCGAGGCGCTGCGACCCGACGCTGCCGGCGAGCAACGCGGCGGCGTCGCGGTCGTCGAACGAGCGCAGGGCGATGCGGCGGGCGCCGTCGCGGGCGACGAGGCCGCGCAGCTGGTTGCGGCTGGTCACCACGACGAGGTTGCCGGGCCCGGGCAGGAGCGGGCGGACCTGGTCGGCGTCGCGGGCGTTGTCGAGCAGCATGAGGGTGCGGCTGCCGGCCAGCCTGCTGCGGAGCAGCGCCGAGCGTTCCTCCACAGTGGAGGGCAGGGTCTCGGCCGGGACGCCGAGGGCGCGCAGGAAGCCGGCCAGCGCGGCGCCGGGCGTGACCGGGGTGTCCGCGGAGTGGCCGCGCAGGTCGAGGAAGAGCTGGCCGCCGGGGAAGCGGTCCCGGACGCGGTGGGACCAGTGCACGGCCAGCGACGTCTTCCCGACCCCGGCGGTGCCTTCGATGACGACGATGCCGGACGCGCCGCCGGGCGGCAGCCGGTCGAGTTCGGCGAGTTCGGGGCCGCGGCCGGTGAAGCCCGCGACGTCGAAGGGCAGTTGCCGCGGGACGGTGTGGACGGCCGGATCGGCGTCGGCGGCGAGCAGTTCGGCGTGCAGCCGGCGGAGGTCTTCGCCCGGTTCGACGCCCAGTTCGTCGGCCAGCAACGCCCGCAGCCCGGCGTACCGGGCGAGCGCTTCGGCGCGGCGCCCGGACCGGGCGAGGGTGCGCACCAGCCGTTCCCACAACGACTCCCGCAGCGGGTGCTGGGCGACGAGGTCGGTGAGTTCGGCGATGAGCCGCGCGTCGGGGACGAGGCCGGCGTCGAGGTCGATGCGCTGTTCGACGGCGAAGAGGTACCGCTCGGTCAGCAGCGGCCCCCATTCGGCGGCCAGTGCGGGAGAGCCGACGCCTTCGAGCGGGACGCCGCCCCAGCCGTCGAGCGCGGCGGTGAGCAGTTCTCTGCGACGCGCGGGTTCCGTCGCGGCGGCGGCCTGGTCGAGGGTGTGGAGGAAGCGCAGGGCGTCCACCCGGGACGGGTCGACGGCGAGCCGGTAGCCGTCCGGTTCGGTGACGACGGTGTCTTCGCCGCAGAGCCGGCGCAGGCGCATCACGTAGGTCTGCAGGCTGCCCCGGATGTGCGCGGGCGGCGTTTCGCCCCACACGCCCCGGGCGAGGGCATCGATCGACACGAGACGGCCGGCGGCGAGCGCGAGCGTGGCGAGCAGCGCGCGCTGGCGGGAACTGGTCAGCACGACCGGCGAACCGTCGACGAGCACCTGGAACGGGCCGAGCAGCCGGATGTCGATGGTGGTCGCCCCCAGGTTCGCCTCGCGCACGGCCGGCCCGCGCCGCACGCGGGCCCCGAGGAACGCAGCGTGGCATCACTCGGCCGGGCGCTCAAGCAACTTTGCGAAATTGGCGGAACCGGTCCCGGGGCGGAGGTTGGGCCGAGCGGGTGACGCGCGGTGTCCGTTCGGGACGCTGATACTGGCAGCGGGTGACTTTCGGTTCGTTCGGCTCGGCGTGACCGAAGAGTCGGCTGGCGTACGTGGAGAGTCGGCTGGCGTGTGTGGAGGGTCGGGCTCGCGTGCAGGAGGGTCGGCTCGCGTGCGTGGAGGGTCGGCTGGCGTACGGGGAGAGTCGGCCCGCGTACCCGGACAGTCGGTTCGCGGGCCAGAGAGCGGTTCGCGCGCCCGGAGGCTCGGCTCGTGCACTCGGACAGTCGGCTCGCCCGCGCCCCGACTCGATCCGCGCGCCGACCGTCCCCGTACGCGAACCGGCCGGCTGGGTACGCGAGTCGCCCTTCCGAGCGGGCGGGCGGCTTCTGCCGCAACGTCCGGACATGCGGCAGGGCCCCGCGCACGTCGCGCGGGGCCCTGCCGAAAAGCCGCTCGTCCAGCAGGGGGTCGCCCCCTGGGGGTCCCCCGGATTTCACGTTACCGCAGGGGTCCGACAGTTTTTGGCCGGTCAGTCCTTCTTCGCCGCGGCCGAAGTCCGCCTCGCCGGGGTCTTGGCCGCGGTGGTCTTGGCCGCCGTGGTCTTGGCCGCGGTGGTCTTGGCCGCCGTGGTCCGGCGAGCCGTGGCCGGCTTCGCGGCGGTGCTCTTCGCCGCCGTGGTCGCTTTCGCCGCTGTGGTCTTCGCCGCTGTCGTCGCCTTCGCGGCCGTGGTCTTCGCCGCCGTGGTCGCTTTCGCCGCTGTGGTCTTCGCCGCTGTCGTCGCCTTCGCGGCCGTGGTCTTCGCCGCCGTTGTCGCCTTCGCCGCCGCGGTCTTTGCCGCCGTCGTCGCCTTCGCCGCCGTGGTCTTGGGTGCCGCCGCCTTGGCGCGCGTGGTTGCCGGCTTCGCCGCCGTCGTCTTCGGGGCGGCCTTCGCCGCCGTTGTCCTCGTCGTTGCCGGCTTGGCCGCCGTTGCGCGTGTTCGCGTGGCCGTCGAACGCGTCGTGGCGGCCTTCGGAGCCGCGGCTGTGCCAGTCGAGGCTGTGCGAGTCGTGGTCGCGGCCGCGCGGGTGCCCGTCGTTGCGCGCTTGACCGGGGTGGCCTTCGGCAGCTTCTTCGCTCCGGAAACGACGTCCTTGAAGGTGGTGCCGGCGCGGAAGGCGGGCACGTTCGTCTTCTTGACCCGCACCGCTTCGCCGGTGCGCGGGTTGCGGGCCGTCCGCGCTGCGCGGGCGCGCTTCTCGAACACCCCGAAGCCGGTGATGTTGACCTTTTCGCCCTTGTTGACCGTCCGGATGATGATGTCGACCAGACCGTCGACCGCCTCGGAAGCGGCCTTCTTGTCGCCCAGGCGCTCGGTCAGCGCCTCGATCAGCTGGGCCTTGTTGGCCATGTCCAGTCCTCCAGGAAGGATCCACGGCCGCGTCGGCCGGCTAGCGACACGGTATTACCAAGGCAGCACAAATTCCACCCGGTGCGCGGAAACTTTCCCTTGCCCCGGGAGGGGTTCCGCCGCGCGGCGAGCCCGGTGAAGGGCTTCTGGAGGGCCGTACGACGTCTGGGCGAAGCAGCCCGAAAGGGGCGGGATCTGTTGCGGCGCAAGCGATCCCGCCCCAAGACCGGGCTAGCCGGCGGCCACCGGCGTCGTCGTCGGCTTCCACGACGGGCGGCTCGCCTCGAAGGTGTCGATCTCACCGGCATGGCGCAACGTCAGCGCGATGTCGTCGAGGCCTTCCAGCAGCCGCCAGCGGACGTAGTCGTCGATCTGGAAGGGCGCGGTGAAGTCCTTGGCCCGCACGGTCTTGGTCTCGAGGTCGACCGTGACCTCGGTGCCGGGCTCGTTCTCCAGCAGCTTCCAGAGCAGCTCGACGTCGTGCTGCTCGCACTGGGCGGCCACCAGGCCGCCCTTGCCGGAGTTGCCGCGGAAGATGTCGGCGAAGCGGGCGGAGATGACGACCTTGAAGCCGTAGTCCATCAGCGCCCAGACGGCGTGCTCGCGGGAGGAACCGGTTCCGAAGTCCGGCCCCGCGACGAGCACGCTTCCGTTCCTGAACGGCTCCTGGTTGAGGATGAAGTCCTCGTCGCCGCGCCAGGCGGCGAACAGACCGTCCTCGAAGCCGGTCCGGGTCACCCGCTTGAGGTAGACCGCCGGGATGATCTGGTCGGTGTCCACGTTGGACCGGCGCAGCGGGACGCCGACGCCGGTGTGCTGGGTGAACGGTTCCATGTTCGGTAGCTCCTCGGGTGGGTCAGCGGGCGGCGGTCAGCAGGTCTTCCGGCGACGACAGCGTGCCCCGGACGGCCGTGGCGGCGGCCACGAGCGGCGAGACCAGGTGCGTCCGGCCGCCCTTGCCCTGCCGGCCCTCGAAGTTGCGGTTCGACGTCGACGCGCTGCGCTCGCCCGGCTTCAGCTGGTCCGGGTTCATGCCCAGGCACATCGAGCAGCCGGCCTGGCGCCACTCGGCGCCCGCCTCGGTGAAGACCTGGTCGAGCCCCTCGGCCTCGGCGGCCTTGCGGACGCGCATCGAGCCGGGAACCACCAGCATCCGGACCGAGTCCGCCACTTTCCGACCGCGGAGCACCTCGGCCGCGGCCCGCAGGTCCTCGATCCGGCCGTTGGTGCAGGAGCCGAGGAAGACGGTGTCGACGGCGATCTCCCGCAGCGGCGTGCCCGGCTTCAGGTCCATGTAGGACAGGGCTTTTTCAGCGGCGATGCGGTCGTTCTCGTCCGGGATCGCCTCCGGGTCGGGTACCTCGGCACTCAGCGGGAGGCCCTGGCCGGGGTTGGTGCCCCAGGTCACGAACGGCGTCAGCGCACTCGCGTCGAGGTGCACCTCGGCGTCGAACTCGGCGCCGTCGTCGGTGCGCAGCTGCCGCCAGTTCTCGACGGCGGCGTCCCAGTCCGCGCCCTGCGGCGCGTGCGGACGGCCCTTCAGGTAGGCGAACGTCGTCTCGTCCGGGGCGATCATCCCGGCGCGGGCGCCGGCTTCGATCGACATGTTGCAGACGGTCATCCGCGCCTCCATGGACAACGCCGCGATCGCCTCCCCCCGGTACTCCAGGATGTAGCCCTGGCCGCCGCCGGTGCCGATCTTCGCGATCACCGCGAGGATGATGTCCTTCGCGGTGACGCCGGGCCGCAACTCGCCGTCGACGGTGATCGCCATCGTCTTGAACGGCCGCAGCGGCAGCGTCTGGGTGGCCATCACGTGCTCGACCTCGGACGTGCCGATGCCGAACGCGATGGCGCCGAACGCGCCGTGCGTGGAGGTGTGGCTGTCGCCGCAGACCACGGTCATGCCGGGCTGGGTCAGGCCGAGCTGCGGGCCGATGACGTGCACGATGCCCTGCTCGGCGTCACCCATCGGGTGCAGCCGGACACCGAACTCCTTGCAGTTGCGGCGAAGGGTGTCGACCTGGGTGCGCGAGACCGGATCGGCGATGGGGAGCTCGATGTCGACGGTCGGGACGTTGTGGTCCTCGGTCGCGATGGTCAGGTCGGGGCGGCGCAGCTGCCGCCCGGCCAGGCGGAGGCCGTCGAAGGCCTGCGGGCTGGTGACTTCGTGCAGCAGGTGGAGGTCGATGTAGAGGAGGTCCGGTTCGGCGCCTTCGCCTCGGCGCACGAGGTGGCTTTCCCACACCTTCTCCGCCAGTGTGCGGGCCTTGCCGGTCGGGCTGGTCATCTCCGGCTCCTTCCACGGTTCGACGTCGGAACTCGGGCGCGCACCTGCGGAACGGATGCGAGCCGCGAAGGAAGGGCGCAGCTCGAGTTCGGGGTTTCCCAGATACTGGACTTCCCAAAGTGCGGGACGCTAGTATCGGGTCGTGGGACAGCATAGCGGTATCGGAGTACTGGACAAAGCAGTGGCCGTCCTGCAGGCGGTCGCGGACGACCCCTGCGGCCTCGCGGAACTGTGCACGCGGACCGGCCTTCCCCGGGCCACCGCGCACCGGCTCGCGGTCGGCCTGGAGGTGCACCGGCTGCTGCGCCGCGGTCCCGACGGGCGCTGGCGCCCCGGTACGGCACTGGCCGAGCTCGCGGGCGGTTCGACGGACCCGCTGCTCGACGCGGCGGGCGTGGTGCTGCCGAAACTGCGCGACGTCACGGGTGAGAGCGTCCAGCTGTACCGGCGCGACGGTGTCCAGCGCGTGTGCGTCGCGACGGCGGAGCCGCCGAGTGGCCTGCGCGACACGGTGCCGGTGGGTTCGCGCCTGCCGATGACGGCGGGGTCGGGCGCGAAGGTGCTCGCGGCCTGGGCGGACCCGCACACGCAGCGCACGATCCTGGCGGACGCGGTCTTCGGCGAGCGCACGCTCCTGGAGGTCCGGCGGCGCGGCTGGGCGCAGAGCGTGGCGGAACGCGAGCCGGGCGTGGCGAGCATTTCGGCGCCGGTGCGGGATTCGGCGGGGACGGTCGTGGCCGCGGTGTCGGTGTCGGGGCCGATCGAGCGGATCGGCCGCAAGCCGGGAGCGCGCTGGGCGGCGGATCTCCTCGCCGCGGCGGATGCGTTGCAGGAACGGCTCTGAGGTCGCTGCCCGGGTCCGCTTTTCCACAGGCTGGTCGTGATGTGGACAAGCAGGCCCGGGCAGCGCCTTTTCCGGGGCTTTCGTCGGCAGGGGCCGATAGACTGGATTCCGGGGGGGCGCCCCAGGACGACGCCGAAAGCCCGAAAACCGGCAACCTCCCTTCCCCCGCGGACACGTCGAGGCCGCCGGCCCGAGGTGATTGCGCGCGGCAGGGACACCTGACACGGTGAGCCGATGCTGAATCAGGTGGCCGACGGTGTGTGGGTGCGGCAGAGCGAGTGGGTCTGGAGCAACACCACCGTCGTGAAGGCGGACGACGGGCTGGTCGTCGTCGACCCCGGGATCACCGGCGCCGAACTGGCCGAGCTCGCCGACGATCTGGACCGGCTCGGGATTCCCGTCGTCGCCGGGTTCTCCACCCACCCGCACTGGGACCACCTGCTCTGGCACCCCCGCTTCGGCGACGTCCCCCGGTACGCCACCGCCGCCAACGCGCGGATCGCCGGTGAAGCGCGGGAACGAGCCCAGGCCATGGCCCAGGAAACCGCGCCGGACATTCCCCTTGAACCGATCGCGCTCCTGACTCCGCTGCCCGACGGCGGCGACGACAGCGGCAACAGCGGCGACGACAGCGGACCGATCCCGGGCGAGCTCATCGAGCACGACGCGCACGCCGTCGGCCACGCCGCTCTCCTGCTCGCCGACCGGGGTGTCCTGATCGCCGGCGACATGCTCTCCGACGTCCTGATCCCGCTGCTCGATCCGCGCCGCCCGGACCAAGCGGACACCTACCCGGCCGCACTCGACCGGCTGGAAGAAGCCGCTCAGCGCGTCGATGTCGTGATCCCCGGGCACGGGGCCGTGGCCAAGGGGCCCGAGATCGCGGCCCGCTTCGCCGTCGACCGGGCTTACCTCGCCGCGGTGCAGCGCGGCGAGGACCCCGACGACCAGCGTTGGGGGAAGCGCACGTAGCGCCGTTCGGGTGACCGTGGCCGAAGTGGCGTATTCGGTGACGGCGGCCACGTCTCCTCTGAGTCAGCACCACAGAGGGGGATGACCACCATGAACACCGAACTGAATCGCCGGGCGATGGCGATGCTGCGGGCCGTCGGGGCCGGGCGGGCCGAACTCACCTGCAGCTGCGAACCCGACCTGCGGGTCGACGGCCTGCCGTGCTGCGACCAGGCGACCGCGCACCAGCTGGCCAGGGCCGGTCTGATCCGGCCCGTGCGGGTCGTCGCCGTCGGGCAGTGGGCGCGGGCGGAACTCACCGCCGAGGGCCTCCGGGCGGTGGGCGGTACTCTCGCCGCCGCGTGACGCAACCTTCCGGCCCGCTCGCGCGTGTACCCGGCAAACGCGAGGGGGATCCATGAAGACTGCCACCGCCCTGCTCGGCGCCGCCCTGCTGCTGTCCGCGTGCGCGAACACGCCGCCCGGGGCCCCGCCGTCCCAGAACCTGCGCCCGGTCGAGACCATCACGTCCGCGCCGGTCGCCGATCCGGCCGCCGTGCGCTGGATGGACGGCTTCTGCGCCGCCGTCCACGGCTACCGGGAGCGCACCAACCGGGAAGCCGAAGTCGCGCAGCCGACGCCGGGCTCGGTCGACGAGTCGCAGAAGGCGCTCAGCGCGTCGCTGGGCGGCATCGCGGCCCGCACCGGCGAGACGGTCGACAAGCTCACCGCGCTGCCGCCCGCGCCGGTGCCGCTCGGCGACACCGTCCGGCAGGCCTTCGTCACGAAGTTCACGAAGGCCCGCGACCGCGCCGCCGAGGCGAAGACCACGTTCGACCGCGCGAAGCCGGGCAACGAGGCGTCCCAGGTCTCGGCCGTCAAGGCCGTCAAGGAGGCGCAGCAGGACGTCGACGGCACCTACGACCCGGTCGGCGCCGTGGCGGCGTCCCCGGAGCTGATGCTCGCCGCCACCGCCGCGCCCGGCTGCAAGGCCTGAGACCTCACCGCCGCACGAGCGGCGCCTGCAGCGGCAGGGACCGCGACGAACCGCCGACGGACACGGTGAACGCGCCGCGCGCCGGCTGCCACGCGTGGGTCGCCGTGTCCCAGACCGAGAAGTCGCGCGAGTCCAGCCGGACCGTCACGCGCTGGGCCTGCCCCGGCGCCAGCGACACCCGCTCGAAGCCCTTGAGCTGGCGCGGCGGTTCACCGGCGGCCGCCGGGAAGCCCAGGTACACCTGGGCGACCTCGGCGCCCGCCCGGTTTCCGGTGTTCCGCACGGTGAACGTCGCCGTGGCGCCGTCGCCGGTGTTGCGCACCGACAGGCCGGAGTAGGCGAACGTCGTGTACGACAGGCCGTGGCCGAACGGGAACAGCGGCGCACGCCCCTGCGCGTCGAACCACCGGTAGCCGACCTGCAGCCCCTCGGAGTACGTCGCGACGCCGCCGACGCCCGGGAACTGCGCCGGGGTGTTCGCCGGCGTGTCGGCGTCCGCGGCGGGGAACGTGATGGGCAGCTTCGCCGACGGGTTGACGTCGCCGAAGAGCACGCCCGCCACCGCCGCGCCGTCCTGCTGGCCGGGGTACCACGCCTGGAGGATCGCCGGCACGCTCGACGCCCACGGCATGAGCACCGGGCCGCCGCTCTTCACCACGACGACCGTGTGCGGGTTGGCCTCGGCGACGGCGGTCACCAGCGCGTCCTGGTTGCCGTCCAGGGCCAGGCTCGGCCGGTCCTTGCCCTCGGTCTCGTTGTCCCCGACCATCACCACGCTGACGTCGGCGGTCCGGGCCAGCGCGGCCGCGCGCGCCGGGTCACTGCCGTCGTCCAGGGTCACCACGGCACCCGGGACGCGCTGCCGCAGCCCGGGCAGCGGGTCCACTGTGGACGTCGGGATGACGGCCGAGCTGCCTCCGCCGCCGGTCTTGGCCTTGGTCGCGAACGGCCCGATCAGCGCGATCGAGCGCACGCCCGCGTCGAGCGGGAGCTGCGCGTGCTCGTTGCGCAGCAGCACCATGCCGCGCTCGGCGAACTCCTTCGCGGCGGCGTCGTGCTGCGCGGTCGGCAGCGGCGAGGCGACCGGCGGGTGGTCGAACTGCCCGAAGGCGAACATCGTGCGGAACCGCGGCAGCAGCAGCTCGCCGACGCGCTGTTCGCTCACCTGCCCGGCCAGCACGGCCTGCTTCAGCTTCTCGCCGTACCAGGTCCCGTCGATCATTTCGAGGTTCATGCCCGCGTTCGCCGACCCCACGGTGCTGTGCGCGGCACCCCAGTCCGACTGGATGAACCCCTTGAACCCCCAGTCGTCGCGCAGCTTGCCCTGCAGCAGCGCCGGGTTCTCGCACACGAAGACGCCGTTGATCTTGGGGAAGGCGCACATCACCGAGCCCGCACGGCCCTCGGTGACCGCCTGTTCGAAGTGCGGCAGGTAGATCTCGTTGAGCGTGCGCTCGCCGATGTGCTCGTCGACGCTGTGGCGATCGGTCTCCTGGTTGTTCGCCGCGTAGTGCTTGACCTCGGCGATGGTGCCGTTCTCCTGGATACCGCGGATGTCGGCGGCGGCCAGCGCGCCGGCGAGGACCGGGTCCTCCCCCATGCCTTCGAACGTCCGGCCGTTGCGCGGGACGCGGGCGATGTTGATGTCGGGCGCCTCGGACACGTGGTGCGCGAGCGCCCGGGTTTCGCTGCCGATCAGCCGGCCGTACCGGCGCGCCAGGCCGGTGTCGAACGTCGACGCCAGGGCCATGGTGGCCGGCAGCGCGGTCGCCGGTTTCTGCGGTTTGTCGTCGGCCGGCCCCATGCCCGCCGGGCCGTTGGCGATCCGGAACCCCGGCACGCCCAGCCGCGGGATGGGCGGCACGAACCGCTGGTGCTCGGCGTCGGGCTGCAGGTGCAGCTGGGAGATCTTCTCGTCGAGGGTCATCGCCGCGACGAGCTCGGCGGCCCGGCGGTCGGGTGACTGCCGGGCATCGCGCCAGGATTGCGCTTGCGCGACCGCCGGCGTCGTCAGCGACAACCCCAGGACCACAGCAAGAACGAACGGGCCGGTGCGCATCGAGTCTCCCTCGCCGCTGACGGGACCATCGGCCGACAAGCTAACGCATACGTGATCGAGAAACATAGACCTGATGTCAATTCACATACTTGAATTCGCGGACGGGCTCAACCATTTCCCCGGCTCAAGCGTGGGAGGAGGACCAACGAGAGGGGACTCAATCATGGTCAAGAAAACCCTGATCGGCCTAATGGCGGCGAGCGCGGCGACGGTCGCGCTGACGGCACCGGCACACGCCGACCAGGCGGTCGTGTGGTCGCTGACCCAGCAGGTCGAGCCGGGCGGGCAGATCCAGGCGGTCGTGTTCGCGGAGTGGGAGGTGGGCTGCACACCGGCCGGGCCGGTCACCTCCCGGGGCTTCACCGCGCCGCTGAAGTGGACCGAGGGCGGCGAATGGGGCAGGCACGCCGGGTACACGACGGCCGGCCGGCGCCCCGGGAAGTACACAGCCGCGTTCCCGTGCACCGACGGCCGGAAGGCGACCGGCTCGTTCACGATCACGGGTACCCCGCCGCCGGGCACCACGACCCACCCGAAGCCGACGGCTTCGACGCCGGCGACGCCCAAACCCACGGCCACGGCCACGAAGCCGGCCAAGCCGGCGAAACCGCAGGTCGCGGTCAAGCCGGCCGGGGCACCGCAGACCGGGGACGGCACACTCGGCTGACCATCCACAGAGGACACCCCGGGCCGGCGCGTTCCCGGACCGCCGGCCCGGGGCCCGGCGTCAGCGGGCCGCGGCCAGCCGCAGCGCCCGGTACACGAACTGCTGGTCGCCGAGCCGGTGCCGCAGGTCGCGCTCCAGCCCCGCGATCGGGTAGAGGTTCTGCGGTGCCCGCGAGTCCTTGTAGGGCACCGACGCGAACCGCCCCAGCACCGACTGGGTGACGTTCGCCAGCTCGGCGACCTGCTCGCGCCCGAGGTGCGGCGCCGCCTCCACCCGCACGACCCCGGACCACGGCGGCCCGCCGGCCGAGGGCAGCCGCAGGTACCACGAGTGCCGGACCCAGGTCGTGCCCATCAGGAACACCGGCGTGCGCTGGTGCGGGCCGAGCCGGCCGACCATCGCGTTGAGCTCGCCGGGCAGGTAGGTCGTCTGGTGGCTCTTGATGAACCCGACGGCCCGGTCGAGGTGCGCCCGGCCGCGCAGCGGGCCGTCCACGACCAGCAGGTCGCCGCGCACGTGGCCGTCGATCGCCGTGCGCGCCCGGATCGCCGTGTCCAGCTCGGTTTCGGCCAGCTGCTCCTGCAACGCCGACGACAGCACCACCGGCAGCGGCTTGTCCTCCTTGGCCGCCGCGCGGTGCGCCGTGTAGATCCCGGCCGGGGTGGCGATGTCGTCCGCCCGCGGGGCGACGGTGAACAGCCCCCGCCGGACGTCGGTGCCGACGACGTGCGCCTGGCCCTCGCAGCAGCACACGACCCCGGCCGCGTAGGACGCGCAGATCCCGATCGACGCCGAGTTCGTGCCGGCCGGGTCGTCGATCCAGACGCGCGCGTCGATCCGCCGGACGCCGTCGACGAACAGCACGGCCTCGGGCGGCGAAACCGGCGAAGGGTCGATCGGCGCCCACTCGGCCTCGGGGACCTCGACGTCGAGCTCGACCTCGGCCTGGGAGCGGCCGAGCTCCTCGGCCTCCATCGAGCTGCCGTAGCCCGGGTCCCAGGCGTCGATGCTGAAGTTCATCCCGGCCACCGCGGTCATGCGCCCTCCCTGGCGATGTGCGAGCCGGTGCCGTCCCGGGTGACCAGGAGCCGCACCGGGACGCGCTCGGCGAGCGCCGGCACGTGCGTGATCACCCCGACCATCCGGGAGCCGGACGCGGCGAGGTTCTCCAAAGTGGACGCCACGACGTCGAGGGTGGCCTCGTCCAGCGTCCCGAAGCCCTCGTCGAGGAAGATCGACTCCAGCCGCGTCGCGCCCTCGGCCGCCATCGCCCCCAGCTGCGAAGACAGCGCCAGAGCCAGGGCGAGCGACGCCTGGAACGTCTCGCCGCCGGACAGCGTCTTCACCGGGCGCCGGGCGTCGGCCTCGTTGTGGTCCACCACCAGGAAATCGCCCTTGTCGTGGGTCAGCTCGAACTGGCCGCCGGACAGTTCCAGCAGCGACGCCGACGCCTCCGCGACCAGTGTGTCGAGCGCCCCGGCGATGAGCCAGCGCGGGAACTTGTCCGAGCGCAGCAGATCCGCGAGCAGCCGCGCGACCTGGGCGTCGGACTCCGCGGCCGCGATGTCTTCGCGCAGCCCGGCCACCCGGGCCACGCGCCGCTTCAGGTCGGCGTGGTCGGCTTCGGCGCGCGCCCGGGCGGCCGCGACGGCGACCGGGACGCGGTCGCGCACCGGCCCCTCCGGCACGGCGACCCCGAGCGCGGTGACGTCGTCGGCGACCGCGCGTTCGGCCGCTTGCAACGCTTCGGCGGCTTCGCCTTCTTCGGTCTTCGCGCCGGCCAGCCGCTCGCGATGGGCCTTCGCCTGGCCGGCGGCCCAATCCGTGAGCGCGGACCAGGCTTCGAGGAGGCTCCCGCCGTCTGTGACAACCGGGGCTTCGCCCCGGGCCGGGGGCTCCGCCACCCGGACCCCCGAAAAGCCGTCGATCGGCGGGGCGCCAAGGCCGACCAGCGGGTCGCGCGCCCGCGACAACCGCTGCCGCTCGGCGTCGACCTGGGCGCCGATGCCGGCCTGGGCTTCCGCGGCGCGTTTCGCCGCCGCCCGGGCGGTGCGCAGGTCCGCGTCCGCTTGCTTCGCGGCCTTTTCGAGAGAAGTGACCTTCGCCAGCTCCTCGGTGACGACGGCCGCGGACGGAGCGCCGGCGAGCGCCGCGGCGAGTTCACCGCGCCGGCGCCGGGCGGTGGCGAACTCGGTGGCCGCCGCCTGCTCGGCCAGGCCCGCGTCGACGGCCCGCTTCCGCCGTTCCTCGGCGTTCCGCTCGGCGGCGGCGAGGTCGTCCGCCGCGACGACGGCTTCCTTGCCCCTGGCTTCGGCGGCCGCTTCGAGCGCGGCCAGTGCCGTCCGCCGGTCCGCCAGCGCCGAAGCCGCCCACGCGGTGAGCCGCTGCCAGCCCGCCGGGACGTCGTCGCCGTCGATGGCCGGCGCCCCCAGCTCCACCAGGGGGTCGCGTGCGGCCCGCAGCGCTTCCCTGGCCGCCGCGAACGACTTCTCGACGGCGTCGGCCTCGTGCTGCGCGGCCGCGCGTTCGGCGCGGGCCGCGGCCAGTTCCTCGTCCGCGGCCTTCGCGGTCCCGGCGGCGCGGGCGCGACCATCGATCGTCTTCGACAGCCACTCGCCCCGCTCGCGCACCGCGGCGACGAGGTCCGCGTAGTCCTGCTCGGAGAAAGCGGCCTCGACCGGCCGCAGCAGCACCGCCGATTCGGGCGGGCCGTCCACTTCCAGCAGCACCGCGCGCAGTTCCTCCGCCTGGGCGGCCGCCGACGCGGCGGAGTCGGCGTCGCGGTCGACGGCCCGCTCCAGCTTGCGCACGACGGCTTCGGCGGCGGCGCGATCGCGCTCGGCGCGCTCGAGGCGGTCCCGGGCCTCGGCCAGGTGGGCGTGCCCGCCGGAGTCGGGCAGTGCCGTGACTTCCTGCTCGCACACCGGGCACGGGTGCCCGACGGCGAGGCCGGCCCGCAGGCTCAGCGCCTGCCCGGCCCGTTCCGCTTCGGTCACCGCGGTCTTCGCCGCCGTCACTTCGGCGTCCGCGCGGGCGAAGGTGCTTCGCGCCGTTTCGAGTTCTTTCCGGCGCGCGGCCTGCTCGGGGACGGCCTTCCGTTGTGCCTCGCACAACGCGTACAGCGTGCGCGCGTCGGAGCGGGCCGCGGCGAGCGGCGCGACGTCCGGCTGGGCGGCCAGCGCCGCCCGCGCTTCGGTGTCGGCGGCCTCGGCCGTGCGCAGGCGGGCGGCCGCGGCTTCGGTGCGGTTCGCCACGCGCGCCGAATCCGCCGACAGGTCCCCGAGATCCGCGGGCGGCCGCAGCCCGGCCAGCCGGTCGCGGTCCTGACGGGCCCGCCCGGCTTCGGCGGCGGCGTCCTCCGCGGCGCGGGCCGTCGAGTCCCGGTTCTTCCGGGCCACCTCGACGACGGAGAGGGCTTCGGTGACCGCGACGGCGGCGGCGTCTTTGGTCTGCGCCGCCGCTTTCGCCGCCTCTTCGAGCCGCGGGAGGGCCGTCTCGGTCGCCTCGAGCTCGGTGCGGTCGGCGCGGATCCGTTCCAGTTCACTGCGCGCGGGCGCCGCGGCGAGGGCGGTGCGGGCCGCTTCGTCCGCCGTTTCCGCCGTCTCCAACGCGCCCCGGGTGGCCGTGGCCGCGGCCGCCGCGTCGCGACGCCGGGTTTCGAGGTCTTCGACGCCGTCCGGTCGTTCTACAGCGTCGAGGACTTTCAGTTCCGTCGTGAGCGTGGCGACGCGTTGCCGGGCTTCGTCGTGCGCGCGGGTGGCGTCGTTCAACCCCGGCAGGGCCGCGTTCACCCGCGCGTCCAGCTCCGCGAGCGCCATCATGCGGGCAGCGTGTTCGGCGACGGCTTCTTCGGTGGCGTCGGCGTAGCTGCCGAGCTGTTCGGTGAGGACGGCGGCGCGCTGCTTCTGCTGCTCCGCCGTCACCCCGGCCCGGCGGCCGATCCGCTCGTAGACCTCCAGGCCCAGCAGCTTGATGAGGATCTTCTGGCGGTCGGCGGCCTTCGCGTGCAGGAACTCCGCGAAGTCGCCCTGGGGCAGCGCCACGCAGGTGCAGAAGTGCTTGAACGTCAACCCGAGCAGGCGTTCGACCGCGGGGGTCACTTCGGAGTCCGCGGCAACGGCGTCGGCTTCGTCCTCGGGGCCGCCGAGCGCGGCCGGGTCGATCAGCCGTTCCAGGCGGACGTTCTTGACGCTGACCGTGGGTTTCTTGCCGCCGCTGCGCCGGACTTCCCGCACTACGTGGTAGCGCGCGCCGCCGGCGTCGAAGACCAGCCGCACGGTGGCGCGGTTCACCGTCGGCGCCAGCGCGGGCGCGACAAGGCCTTCGTGGTCCCAGCGGGCGACGGAGCCGTACAACGCGAACGTGAGCGCGTCGATGACCGTGCTCTTGCCCGCGCCGGTCGGCCCGACGAGCGCGAAGTAATCGGTGTCTTCGAAGCTGACTTCGGTCTTCTCGCGGAAGGACGCGAAGCCGGTCATCTCCAGCAGCACTGGCCGCATGTCACACCCCGCTCGTCTCTTCGTCGTGCAGCCGCGCGAAGAGCGCCTGCACGCGCTTGTCCTCGACGGTTCGTTCCGCGCAGTAGTTCGCGAACAGCTCGCCGGGCGAACGGTCCGCGATCGCGCGGTCGCGGCCCGAGGTCGTCACCGGCGCGGCGAACTCCGGGTCGATGCGGATTTCCAGGGCGTTCGGCAGGGCTTCCTGGATCTCCTCCCGCAGCCCGGCCCTGGTCGCTTCGCGGAGGTAGACGCGGAGGTAGTCCTCGCCGAACTCCGCGGCGCGGCCGGTCAGTTCCGCCACGGTGCCGTGGACCGTGCGCAGCTTCCGCCCGGCGGTCAGCGGGACGTCGGTGATCTTCGCCGGCGTGGTGGGACTCACCTCGACCGACAGCACCACGCTGGTGTTGTCCTGCTCGCCGAAGTCGACGGCGAACGGCGAACCGCTGTAGTGCACCGGGCACGCGGCGGGCAGCGACTGGCGCCGGTGCAGGTGGCCCAGCGCCACGTAGTGCGGGTCGGCGCCGAACGCCGTCGCGGGCACGTGGTACTCGAAGATGGACTGCGCCGCGCGTTCCCCGCCGCCCATCGTCCCGCCGGTCACCGTCAGGTGCGCCATGACGAGGTTCACCGCGCCGGGGGTGAACCCCGTCTTGAGGTGTTCCAGGATGTCGCGCACGCGCTGGTCGTACTCGCCGACGTTGTCGGCCGGGGTCCCGGCGAGCAGCTCCGCGGCGCGGACCGCGTAGCGCTGGGAAAGGAAGGGCAGCACGGCGACGTTGACGCGCTCGCCCGTCGAACGCGCGTCGAACGAGACGACACCGCCGTCGTGGACCGGGCGGGGATCGCCGGTGAGCTGGATGCCCGCGGCCCGCAGGAGCGGGCGGTACGCCTCGAACGTCGCGGCGTGGTCGTGGTTCCCGGCGATGGCGAGCACCTCGGCACCGGTTTCGCGCAGCGCCATCAGCGCCCGCACCACGAGTTCCTGCGCGGCCGCCGACGGCGCCGACGTCTCGTAGAGGTCACCGGCGACGAGGATCGCGTCGAACTGCCCGTCCCGCGCGATCCGGACGATCTCGGCGAGCACGGCCCGCTGCTCGTCGAGGCGGTTGCGCCCCTTGAGCGTCTTGCCGATGTGCCAGTCGGAGGTGTGCAGGAACTTCACCCTTCGTCCTTCCGTTCGGGTGGTGGGCGGTCAGGCTCAGAACGGCGGCGGGTCGTCACCGAAGGGGTCGCTGCCGCGCGTGGGCAGCCCGGCGAAAGGATCACTCTTCTTCGACGTAGACAGCCCTGTTGTGGTCGTCGGGATCGTCCCGGCCTCGGAAAGCCGCGTGGCCCAGGCGGGGAACGGGAAGCCGACGGCGATCGGCACCGGGATCTCCGGCTGGCTCACGAACATCGTGCCCGGCGTGGCCAGGGTCGCGCGGACGCGCTGGCTGGCCGGGAGGAAGCCGTACTCGGGCCGCGATGCTTCGGCGGCGTCGAGGCGGCCGACGATGCGGACCGAGCTGTTGCTGACGATCCGGCGCTCGACCTCGCTGGCGGTCTGCTGCGCGCCGATCAGGATGACGCCGAGGGAGCGGCCGCGCTCGGCGATGTCCAGCAGCACCTCCTTGATCGGGCTGCTGCCTTCCCGCGGCGCGTACTTGTTGAGCTCGTCCAGCATGGTGAACAACAGCCCGCCCGGGCCGGCCGCCTCCTTGCGCGCGGTCTCCGCGGCGAGCGTCACGCCGACGACGAACCGCTGCGCCCGCTCGACGAGGTTGTGGATGTCCACCACGGTCACCTGCTGGTTCTCCGTGGACAGCTGGCGCGCGGGGTGGTCGGCGAGGTCGCCGCGGATGAGGCCGGACAGCGCGCGCTGGCTCGAGCGCAGGCGGCGGATGAAGGCGTTGACCGTGCCCGCGCCGGTGACCGCACCCGCCCAGCTCGCGCGGGTTTCCTCGTCGGTGACGCGCTCGCAGATGACGTCGACGAGCTCGGCGTAGGTGCGGCACAGGACACCGTCGACGTTCGCCGCGCCGTCCTTGCCCGCCGGGGTGCTGTCGAGGCGCAAGCGGTTCGCGACCTGGTGGATGACCATCGTGTACTGGTTGCGCTCGTCCTCGGCGTCGGCGAAGACGTAGGGCAGCAGGTCCTTGGCGCAGAACTCCGCGATGGTCCACCAGAACGCGCCGACACCCGAGGTCCGCCCGGTCACGTGCGGCTTGCCCGTGGTGTCCGACGGTGTCGGCGGTGCGAAGAACCCGGTCGAGGCGAAGGGCTCGGCGGGCAGGCCGAGCTTGGCGTACTCGGCCTTGAGCTTCTCGTCGAGGTGGACGTTCGGGGTGTCGAGGAACAGCAGGTCCTCGCCCTTGACCGAGAAGACGAGGGCCTTGGCGTTGTGGGCGTTCGGCAGGGCGCCGCCGCGGAAGATCGAGTGCAGCAGGAACAACGCGAACGACGTCTTCGTGGCCACGCCGGAGACACCGCTGATGCTGACGTGCGCGCCGCGGGTGCCGTCGAGGAAGTCCATGTTGAGGTAGACGGGTTCGCCGTCCCGGCCGAGGCCGACCGCCACTTGGCGGGTCATGTTGTCGAAGTACAGCGCCTGCGCGCGATCCTCTCCCACGGCCCGCTCGACCCGGCTGCCCGGCCTCGGCGGCACGTAGCACTCGGGCTCGACGCGGGTGGTGGCGATCTCGGCGATCTCCTGCACCTGGGCGGGCAGGACCCCGTCGGAGATCAGGAAGACGTCGCTGCCGAAGCTGGCGCCTTCGTGCCGCGCGGTCACCTGGGTCACGACGCCGTAGGAGGTGACTTCGCCGAGCCCCGGGAGTTCCCGCCGGGTCACGACCACGTCGTCGAGCTGCAGATAGGCGTCCTGATCGATGGCCACGCAGAACTGCAGCGGCGTCGAGTCCTCGGTGCCGGCCACCCGGCCGACCACGGTGGTGAGCGTCTCCTGGTCCACGGTTCTCCCTGTCTCACCCGGCGCTTCCTCCCGCGGCAGACTAGCCCGCGGGACCGACAGTCCCGCGCCCAACACGGCCTTGCCGCCACCGTTGCCGCCACCGCGTCGCCGCAGGCCAAGACTGCGCCGAACGAGTGAGCTCACCCTTCGGGGAGGGTCTTTCGTCCCCGCCACAGGCATTCCGGCGACGCCTGGGCCGGGCGTACCGGTTGCGCCGCAACGCCGTGCCCAGGGGTCGCGCCGGGCGGGCGGGGCGTTACGGGCGCCGCTTCCCCCTGGCTCCACGGCGAAGCGGCGCCGGGAGGGCCCCAGGGGCGCCTCGGGGGCGGGCCGCGATCCCCCGCCGTTGCGCGGGATCGGGTCCGGGTGGGCTCCCCCACACGCCGCGACACCCCGGACCGGCGTGTCGCGGGAAAAGTTCTCCGGAAGGGCCTCGGGTCCTATATGGACGACCACTGTGGACGGCTCACCCACCGGGTTTTGCCTGATCAGAGGCGTGGCGGGAGTCCGGGCCGCGCACCGGGCGGCGTCCGGCGAGGGGCTCTGCGGAGGCGGAACCCGCCCCCGTACAAGGAAATATTTCGACCCCCGGTTGGATTTTGTGCGGTATTGGTAATACCGTGTGCAGTGTCGGCCGAGATGGGCCGTGACTAGTAGTTCCACTATGGAGGACTGGAATGACGAACAAGGCCCAGCTGATCGAGGCGCTGTCGGAGCGTCTGGGCGACAAGAAGGTGGCTTCGCAGGCCGTTGACGGTCTGGTGGACATCATCATCCGGACGGTCAACAAGGGCGAAAAGGTCAACATCACCGGCTTCGGGGTGTTCGAGAAGCGCGCCCGCGCCGCTCGCACCGCCCGCAACCCGCGCACCGGTGAGGCCGTCCGCGTCAAGAAGACCAACGTGCCCGCCTTCCGCGCCGGCACCACCTTCAAGGACGTCATCTCCGGCACCAAGAAGCTGCCCAAGGCGACCCCGGTCAAGCGCGCCACCGCCGCCACCACCAGCACGCGGGCGACCGCCACCAAGACCGCCGCGGCCGCCGCGCCGGCCAAGGCGACGACGACCCGCACCACCCGCGCGGCGGCGGCCAAGCCGGCCACCACGCGCTCGACCACCACGCGGACCCGCGCCACCGCGGCGAAGCCGGCCGCCAAGGCCACCACCGCCACCAAGGCGGCCCCGAAGGCCGCCGCGGCGAAGACCACGGCGGCCAAGGCCACCACGGCGAAGGCGACCACCACGCGGGCCAAGACCGCGGCCGCCAAGCCGGCCGCGACCAAGACCGCCGCGGCCAAGAAGCCGGCCGCTGCCAAGGCCCCGGCCAAGCGCACCTCCGCCGCCAAGAAGAAGTAACACCCCTGGCGACGATCGGAAGGGCCCCGCACCTGCCTGGTGCGGGGCCCTTCCGGCGTTCCGGGGCCGGGTGAACCGCGCGCCGGGCGGGCGGCGGTGGGCCGGAGAGTGCGGGCCGGGCTCTCCTGTGTTGCGACCGCTCGGAGAATCGCGCGCGGGTGTCCGGCGATTCCGGAGGCACCGGCGCGAACCCCCAGCCCTGGACCACCGCGGTCCGTTCACACCCGAGCCCAGGCTGAGATCGCCGCTCACGGCTTGCCGCGCGGGCCTTCGCCTTCCCGGACTGCCGATCCGCCTCGCGCCACTCTCCGGCGGCTTGAACGCTGTGCACCGCCCACGGCCCGGACGCGGCGCCACCACACAGGACATCGGCAACGGGACCCACCTCGCAATTCCCCGTCCTCCCGCACCACGGAACCGGTCCCGGTCACCGGCTCACCCGATCCGCCGCCAGCCGCCGAACAATTCACCGCGGCACTCGTTGGGGTGAACGCCCCGCGGCCCTTTCCACCCCCGGCCCCCGACGGTTGCGTGCGGGCCTTCGCGGGTAGCCGTCGGGGCAGAGAACGCAATCCGACGGCAAGGAGTCGCGATGACGGAGAACGAAAACCGGCCCGAAGCGGACCTCGCCCACAGCCGGCAGCTCATCAAAGAGGCAAAAGAAGCCGCCGCGGAGGCTCACCTGGCCGATCCCGCCGAAGGGGCCGCCGACGAGGCGCTCGAGACGGATCCGCCCTACCACCACGGCGAGCAGGGCTCCACGCCGTCCGGAACGTAGATTCCCGGCGGCATTTCCGCCGGTATTGCCGCCGCGCCGCCGTCGCCGGGCGAAAGCCGCGACCCGGCCGGAACGGCGGTGGCCGGTCCTATCAGGACCACCCCGGGCCGCCGCCGTTCCGGGTATCGGGGAGGAAATTGCCGTACCTCTCCTCGGGTGGATACACTCCACCGAAGAACGCCGACCATTGTGCAACTTGTCACACGTCGCGTTCCCCCGGACGCACATCCAGCTGAGGAGCATTCCCGTGGCCCAGAAAGTCCTCGTCGAGATCCTGGACGACATCGACGGCAGCACCGCCGCCCAGACCGTTCAGTTCGGCCTCGACGGCGTCACCTACGAAATCGACCTTTCGGACGACAACGCCACCGCCCTGCGCGACGAACTGGCCCGCTACATCGCGGCCGGCCGGCGCATCGGCGGCCGCAAGGTCCGCGTCGCCACCGGGCAGTCGACCACCACCAGCACGACCGACCGCGAGCGCAACCAGCAGATCCGCGCCTGGGCCAACGCGAACGGCTACGAGGTCTCCGAGCGGGGCCGGCTGTCCTCCGAGGTGATCGCCG
Organism: Amycolatopsis sp. NPDC058278; assembly: GCF_042881395.1. NCBI lineage: Bacteria > Bacillati > Actinomycetota > Actinomycetes > Pseudonocardiales > Pseudonocardiaceae > Amycolatopsis > Amycolatopsis sp. NPDC058278. The sequence goes on from NZ_JBHVXZ010000075.1 coordinate 26,584, forward strand.
CCTACGAGCAGGCCCAGGTCGAAGAGGCCGAGGCGCCCGCCGCCCCGCCGCGCAAGCGCGCGCCGCGCAAGAAGGTCGCCGCCGCGAAGAAGTAGTGACGCGGTGGCCGGGAGATCACTGGGGACCTCGGCTGCGGCAACGGCACCCAGACCCGCTATCTCGCCGACCGCTTCCCGCACGTGCTGGGCGTCGACCTGTCC
>NZ_JBHVXZ010000075.1:26793-47580 GCF_042881395.1 Amycolatopsis sp. NPDC058278
TGGCGAGGGCTGAACACCCTCGCCACCGCCGTCGGCATTCCCGGGGGACGTGGGAGGCATCACACTTCCCGCGTTGTCATGAATTGTCAGCGCATTCAGCGCACGGTTTCCGGAAACCGGCCGGGCGCCTCACCCGCGCAGCGCCGGTCCGATCCAGCGGCGGACCAGGGCACGCAGCTCGTCGTCGCTGAGCGGCGGTGTCGAGGGGTACTGCAGGAACGACAGGAACAGCCGCATCAGGACCTCGGCGAGCCCTTGGAGCTCCTCATCAGTCGCGATACCGGCGGCCGCCCAGTCGACCGGCAGGTTGCGGAGGATCCGCGCGCCGTACGAAAACGCCAGGGGCGAAATGACGCCGTCGGTGAAGAAGTCCGCTTCGCCCGCCTGCAGGAGCAGCCCCATGTGCGGCTCCCCGGGGAGCGTCCGGACGGCGAACACCACGGATTCCACCGCGGCTTCGGCCGCCGTGCCGAACGTGGCCAGGTGCCGCTCCATCCGCCCGGCGAACTCCTCGACCCCGGCCAGCGCGACGGCCCGCAGGATGTCCTTCAGGCCCGGGAAGTAGCGGTAGACGGTCTGCCGGGTGACGCCCGCCTCGACGGCGACGTCGGAGAGGCTCGTCTTGGCCAGCCCGGCCCGGTCGAGGCACGCCGTCGCCGCTTCGACGATCCGGCGGCGTGCCTCGTCTTCGGTGCCGGGCGGGTTGCCCTGCCATCCGTGGTGCCCCATGCGGCCATCTTCCCCGAGAACGGCCGCTCAGGCCGGGGCAGGGGCGCGGTCCCGCCGGGACAGCGCGAGCAGCAGCAGGCCGGCCCCGGCGAAGCAGGCGAGCGCGTACCACCCGCTGCCGATCGGGGTGCCGTCCGCGGTGACGCCGTCCTTCGCGGCCAGGTGAGCCGGAAGGGTCCCGAGCCAGCACACCGCCATCCCGCCCAGGTAAACCGCCGGATAGAACCGGGTGAAGGCCGACCGGGGTTCACCCGGTTCGCCGGAACGCAGGTGCGCCACGAGGATCCACACGCCGGCCACCCACAGCAGACCCAGTTCGACGCCGAGGATCCACACCCGCGCGCCTGCGTTCTCGCCGGCGAAGCTCGACGGGATCCCGGCGATCGCCATGGTCGGCGGCGTGAGGACGCCCGCCAGGAGCGTCCGCGGCACCAGCCGGCGCCGCGGCGGGCCGCCGGTCAGGCGCACGACGAGGTAGGTCATGGCGGCCATCGAAACGGAAGCGAACAGCAGCATGCTGTTCAGCGGCACCGACGCCAGCGCCGGCCGGTTGACGATCGTGTTGCCCGGGTTCCAGGCCCACCACTTCAGCTGCGGGCCGAGGTGGTCGAAGACTTCGTAGAACACCTGGCAGACGAAGGCCACGGCCACCGAGCCCCGCAGCGCACCGCGCCGGAAGAGCCCCAGTGAGCGCACGACCTCGTAGGCGAGCTGGCTGAACGCCGGGTAGAACGCCACGATGTAGAGCGGCAATCGGTCCGCCATGAACTGCACCGTGAACCGGTTGTGGGCGAAGATGAAGCCGTACAGCCGGTCGAGCCCGAACCACTCCGGGAAGTACAGCGGCGGCTCGGTGACGAAGAGGTAGACCAGCGAAGCCCACCACAGCGCCAGGTTCACCGGATCGCCCTCGCGGCGACGGCGGAGGGCATGCACCAGAGCGAACACCGCGCCGCCGACGATCAGCAGTTCCAGCAGCGGCATCGTCCAGTGGGCGAGCGCCCACGGCGGCCGGACCGAAACCACCGGCGAGACGTCGTGGCAGTCGAAGCCGAGACCGCGGGTGACGGCTTCGGCGTCCGGCCCGCACGTCGTGCTCATCGCGCCGTCGCCGTCGCCGTCGCCGTCGAGTAGTCCGTGGCCGGCGGCTCGGTCTGGGGATCGAACCCGAACGGCACGCGGTGCCGGCCCAGCGCCGCGCGGACGCGGTAGCGCACCAGGCCGGCGAGCACCCGCGGGTTGCGCAGCATCTGCCCCAGCGACTCGTCCAGGTTGAACACCTTGGCGAAGTGCTCGTCGACCACCGGGTCCTCCCGGGCGGCGCCGACGACGAGGCTGAACGCGGGCGCCGACACGGCCGCGACGATGCGCCGGCGCCACTCCGGCAGCTGTTCGGTGCCCACCGCGCACGCGTACCCCTGGTCCCTGGCCATCGCCAGGCGCCACGGCACGCGCAGCAATCCGCGTTGCGCGGCGAAGAAGCGGGCGGTGAACCTCGCGTCGAGCCGTCCGGCCCGGGACAGGTGCTCGCGCAGCAGCAGGGCCGAAGCCGACGCGGAACTGATGCCCTGGGCGTAGAAGGGGTTGAACGCGCAGATCGAGTCGCCGACGAAGGCCAAGCGACGCGGCGGGGTGCGCAGGCGGTCGTAGCGCCGCCACTTGTTGCCGGTCGAGCGGGTGAGGTGGACCGGCGAGGCGGGGGCGCACCGGTCCATGGCGTCGGCGAACAACGGCGTCCGCACCCGGCGCGCCGTCTCGACGAACGCGTCGGTGGTGCTGGGCATCTCCAGTCCCCACGACCCCATGCAGGCGATGACGCGGTTGCCCTCGATCGGGAAGAGGTTGACCAGGAACTCGTGCTCGGCGGGGTGCTCGCCCTTGTCCGGCGTCGGCATGATCACCAGGTGCCGCCACCACCAGGACGCGGGGCGTTCGGCGGGCAGGTCGTACCAGCGCGAGGTGTAGGTGACCTTGGCGTCCAGCGTCTGCACTTCCGGCTCGGGCCAGCCGGCCGCCGCCAGCCAGCCGGCGACCGGGGACCCGCGGCCCATGGCGTCCACGACGAAGTCGGCGTCGACGTGCTCCTCGCCGTCGGCCGCGGTGAAGCCGACGCCGGTGATCTCCCCGTCCGCGGTGGTCAGGCCGCGCACGGCGACCCCTTCGCGGACGACCACGTTGGCCAGCTCCCGCACCTTGTCCCGCAGCACGCGCTCGATGAGGATCCGCGAGCCGTAGACCATCGTCATGGCGCTGCGCTTGCGCGCCGACCAGCCCGGCCCGTCGAGGTAGGCGGCGTCCATGGACGGCATCAGCAGGAGCCCGCCCGCCGCGATGAGGTCGTCCTCGAAGCCGGGGAACAGCGCGCCGATCGCGCGCCGGCCCGAGTTGAGCAGGAAGTGCGGGTGCTTGCTCTGCGGTACGCCGCGGCGGTGTTCGGCCCCGTCGGGCAGTTCGTCGCGTTCCAGCACCAGCACCCGGTCGAAGTGGGGGGCCAGCGCGCCGGCCGCGCAGAGACCGGCGGCACTGCCTCCGAGGACGACGGCGGTCTTGCCGAGCCGCATGCGGATCAACTCCCGTCATTCATACAAAGAGACACCGAATGTATGAATGACCACCGGCGGGTGTCAAGCCCTCCCAAGCGTCCACAGTGGACACCGTTGCCCGATTCGCCGGAGATTTCCGAATGCCTTCGAACGCGGCCACCGAAGAGCCGATCGACTATTCGACGACGTCTGTTGCCAACCGCGGAACTCACCGTCTAAGCTCTCTCCAGCACAAATGTTAGCGCTAACACCTTGCAACGCCGCAGGGAGGTTTTCATGCTGCCCGTCGTCGCCGGTTCGCCCTGAGCCCTCGCTCCGCCCCTGATCACGGGACCGGCCGACCGATCCCCCACCGTCTTTCCCCGCATTCCGCATGCCCGTACGATTCTGCACGCCGGCATCCCGGAATCGTTTCGCGCTGCCTTTTTCCCGGGTCTCCACCCTCGAAACGGAGAGGTTTTCATGTTCGCTCGGAAAACTGCATCACTGCTGACCGGTGGGGTGCTGGTGCTCGCCGCCACCGTCCTGAACGCCGGTCAAGCCGGGGCCGCCACCTCCCTGCCGTGCGACATCTACGGCGCCGCGGGCACCCCCTGCGTGGCCGCGCACAGCACCACCCGCGCGCTGTACTCGTCCTACAACGGTCCGCTGTACCAGCTGAAGCGGGCGTCCGACGGCGCCGTCGGCAACCTCGGGCTGCTGGGCGCCGGCGGGGACGCCAACGCGGCCACGCAGGACTCCTTCTGCGCCGGCTCGACGTGCGTCATCAACGTCATCTACGACCAGTCGCCCCGGCACAACGACCTGGTCATCGAACCGGCCGGGGCGGCGGGCCCCGCGAACTCCGGCGTGCCCGCGGACGCGCTGCCCGTCACCGCGGGCGGCCACGCGGTGTACGGCGCGTCGTTCTCCGGCCGCATGGGCTACCGGCACACCTCGGCCGCGGGCGTCGCCGTGAACGGCCAGGCCGAAGGCATGTACATGGTGACGTCCGGAACCCACGTCAACAACCGGTGCTGCTTCGACTACGGCAACGCCGAAGTGTCCATCGCCGACACCGGCAACGGCCACATGGACGCGATCAACTTCGGCACCGAGTGCTGGTTCTCGCCGTGCGTCGGCCAGGGCCCGTGGGTGCAGGCCGACCTGGAGAACGGCCTGTTCCAGTCCGACTCCGGGCCGAGCAAGAACAGCTCGTACACCGGCAACGCCGCGCCGTTCGTCACCGCGCTGCTGAAGAACAACGGGCAGAACTTCTTCGCCACGAAGGACGGCAACGCCCAGTCCGGCGGCCTCGCCACGCGCTACGCGGGACCGGAACCGACCCAGCCGGGGTACTCGCCGATGCGGCAGGAGGGCTCGATCGTCCTCGGCACCGGCGGCGACAACAGCAACGGCTCGATCGGGTCGTTCTTCGAAGGCGTGATGACCAGCGGGCTGCCGACCGACGCGGCCGACAACGCCGTGCAGGCCAACGTCGTCTCGGTCGGCTACGGCGGCCAGAGCCCGGTGGCCGGCGGCACGCTGAACCCCGGATCGACGATCTCGCTGCGCGCCACGACGGCGTGCTGCACCACGCGGTACATCCGGCACCAGTTCGACGACGCCGTCACGTCGGTGGTCGGCTCGGGCAGCTCCGCCCTGGACAAGAACGACGCGTCCTGGATCGTGCGCCGCGGCCTGGCGAACCCGTCGTGCGTGTCGTTCGAGTCGCGCAACTACCCGGGTGACTTCCTGCGCCACTACAACTACCAGCTGCTGCGCCAGCCGATGGACGGCAGCGCGGCCTTCCGCGCCGACGCGACGTTCTGCCCGCAGGCCGGCAAGAACGGCCAGGGCACGTCGTTCGCCTCGTTCAACTACCCCGACCGCTTCCTCCGCCACTACGACAACACGGTGTACATCGCGAGCAACGGCGGACCCGACGCGTTCGACGCCACGGCCTCCTGGGCCGACGACGTCAGCTGGGCCGTCAACGCCCCCTGGGCGCCGTAGCCGGTCCCGGACGCCCGCGGAACCGTTCCCCCGTGCGGTTCCGCGGGTCCCGGCGTTTCCCACCCCGCCCGCACGGGTAGTCACCGCCTGCGACAGGAGGCGGGCCATGACCGACGACGAACCGTCCACGGCCGCGTACATGCGGGCGGTGGCCGCGGAGCTGGGGTTGCAGCCGGAGGACACGCGCTCGCACACCGGCGACTTCGCGGGCGGGCAGATCCGGTTCGCGGGTCAGGCGGGAGACCGCGAACCGAGCGACTACCTGCTGCGCTGGACCCCGGGGGAAGGCTGGGAGCTGGCCACGGAGACCGGCAGCCCGGCGCTGCGGGTCGTCGCCGAGCTGCCGGGCGCGCGAGCCCCCGAGGCGGTGGCCGACTTCGCCCTCACCGCCCTGTCCGAACGCGGGGAACGCCCGGTGCGCCGGTCGGACGAGGACACTCCCGAGCCGGCTCAGCGGCCGTGGTAAACGAGCGCTTTCCGTTGCCGCACAGGCATTTCCCGCACGGTGGCCACCACGGCCCGCTGGTCGTCGCGCAGGCGGTGGCGAGCAGGGTCTCGTCACCCGCCGCCTGCGGCGCGCCGACCCTGGCGGTCGGCGGCGGTCACGAGTTCCACTGTGGACGGTGTGCTGGTTTCGGCCGACGACGTGCCGGTGGGCGCCATCCCGGACGCGGCGCCGCGCCGGGCGTGTCCGCGAGCTCCCCGAGGGACGCGGACTTCACCCGCCACCGCGCCGCGAACCACCCCGAGGCTGCGCACCCGGGTGCGCCGCGGCCCCGCAGGCTGGTCACGGCACCAAAAAACCCGCCTGACCTGGGTCAGACGGGTTCGGTTACTGCTGGTACCCCCGATGGGATTCGAACCCACGCTACCGGCGTGAGAGGCCGGCGTCCTAGGCCGCTAGACGACGGGGGCTTAGGATCTTCCCTGGTCTCCCAGGGGCTTTTCTGTTTTTCTTGCTGGAGAGAACCTACCAGAAGCGATTTCCTGCTTCGCAGGGGGGTCACTCTCCGCAGCTGGGGTACCAGGACTCGAACCTAGACTAACTGGACCAGAACCAGTCGTGCTGCCAATTACACCATACCCCAGTGAGGTACCGCTCCGGCTAGGCCGGTTCAGCACCGCACGAGGAGAAATACTAGAGCACGCCGTTCCGGACCGTGAACGCGGGGGTGCCACTGCCGCGCTGGGCCGGGACCCCGATCGTGGCGTACTCCGAAACCAGCAGCTCAGGCAGCTCGGCGAGGCCGGCCACCGTGTGGACGCCCTCCGGGGCGCGCTCGCCGATGCGGTCGCGGTCGAGCCAGACCGCGCCCAGACCCGCGTCGCGGGCGCCGATCGCGTCGGTGTCCAGTTTGTCGCCGACGTGGACCGCCTGCGCCGGGGCGCAGCCCAGGCCCAGGCACACCGTGTGGAACATCACCGGGTCGGGCTTGGCCACCCCGAGCTCGCCGGCGATGGCGACGTGGTCGAAGAACGGCGCCAGGCCCAGGTCGGCGATCTTCTTCCGCTGGTGGACACCCGAGGCGTTCGTCACCGCGGCCAGCATCAGGCCGGCGGCGCGCAGCCACTCCAGGCAGTCGAGGACGTCGTCGAACAGCTGCCACGAGTGGTCGAGCAGTTCCCTGCGGCGGCGCTCGAAGGAACTGACCTGTTCGGCGTCGGCGAGGATGCCGATCTCGGCGAGGAAGCAGTCGGTGCGCCGCTGGTGCATCGTCCGGTAGTCGAGTTCACCCGCGACGACGAGGGCCACGTGCTCTTCGGTGATGAGGTCCCACAGCGGCCACAGGTCGCCCCGGCCGGTGAGGATGTGGAGGCTCCGGCGGATCGCGGCGGTGCAGTCGATGAGCGTGTCGTCGATGTCCAGGCACACCAGCCGGAGCTCGGGCGGCGCCCAGGGCTCGGACGCCGCCGCGGCGGGCGAGGCGGTTCGCGAAGGGGTCCGGGGTGCCAGGGCGAAATCCACCCAGTGAGGCTAGGGCAACCGCCGCGTTCGCGACGCTGCCAAAGAGGTGATTGCCGCTCGCCTGTTCCGGCGCACCGGCTCTACTCCCAGTTGGCGAACCGTCCCCATTCGGTTACCCGGCCACCCGCACCCGCGGCGCCGGCTCGTCCGGGACAGCAATCGATTCCTCGGCGAATCCCTTGTCCCGCTTGGGAATCAGCTCCGTCCACATGGGCGCCTCCGCATCCCGCCGCGGGAGCCGCGTGAAGCCGGAACACCGTTGCCCAACTGTCGCGTTTGGACGGTTTTCGGCCACCGGGCACGGGCGGGCGGTCGTCGCCCGATCAGCGTATCTCCGCTCACACCCCTTGACGCCGGTGCCGTACGGGTGCATCCTCAACTTATTCAACAAGCGATGAATAAGGGAGATGGTCGAGATGACCGAGCGCACGACCTGCGTCGTCATCGGTGGCGGGCCGGCCGGGATGGTCACGGGACTGCTGCTGGCCCGGGCCGGCGTCGAGGTGACGGTGCTCGAGAAGCACGCCGACTTCCTGCGCGACTTCCGCGGGGACACGGTGCACCCGTCGACGTTGACGCTGCTCGACGAGCTGGGGCTCGGCGAGAAGTTCCACGCCCTGCCGCACAGTGAGCTGCACTCGGCCGGCTTCCCGCAGGAAAACGGCGAACTGATGAAGCTGGCCGACTTCAGCCGGCTGAAGGTGGCCCACCCGTACATCGCGATGGTGCCGCAGTGGGACTTCCTCGACCTGCTCGCCGAAAGCGCGCGTAAGGAACCGACATTCGTCCAGCGGATGGAGACCGAGTGCACCGGGCTGGTCCGCGAGCGCGGCCGGGTCGCCGGCGTCACCTACCGCACGAGCGCCGGGGAGACCGGCGAAATCCGCGCCGACCTGGTCATCGCCGCCGACGGCCGCTGGTCGCTGGCCCGCCGTGAGGCCGGCCTGGTGCCGCGGGAGTACGACTGCCCGTTCGACGTCTGGTGGTTCCGGCTCTCGCGCGGTGACGGCGAAGCGGGCAACATGCTGCTGCCGAAGATGCGGGACCGCCGCTTCGCGGTGCCGCTCCCCCGGCCGGACTTCTACCAGGTCGCCTACCTCGCGCCGAAGGGCGAAGACCTGCGTGCCCACGGCATCGAGGCGTTCCGGGAGAACGTGACGCAGATCTGTCCCGAGTTCACCGACCGGGTGCACGAGCTGGCGACGATGGACGACGTCAAGTTCCTCGACGTGCGGCTCAACCTGCTGCGCAAGTGGCACGTCGACGGGCTGCTGTGCCTCGGCGACGCGGCGCACGCGATGTCGCCGATCGGCGGCGTGGGCATCAACCTGGCGGTGCAGGACGCGGTCGCGGCGGCGACGCTGCTGGCCGAACCGCTGCGCCGGGGCCGTCCGACGGAGGCCGAGCTGGCGAAGGTGCGCTCGCGCCGCCTCGCGCCCACGCTGCTGGTGCAGGGGCTGCAGCGCCTGCTGCACCGGACGGTGGTCCGCGGCGTGATGAACGGCAAGCGCAACGGCCCGCCGGAGCCGATGATCAAGCTGTTCGCCCGGTTCCCGCGCCTGTCGTACCTCCCGGCCCGCCTGCTGGGGCTGGGCCTGCGTCCGGAGCACGCCCCAGCCTTCGCGCGACGGGCGATGGAGCCGGTGCAGCGCTGACGGACCGTCGAAGGCCACCCCGGCCGGGGGTGGCCTTCACCGCCCGGGGTCTAGACGTTCTCGACCGGGTTGGTCAGGGTGCCGATGCCTTCGATGGTGATCGAGACGCTCTGACCGCCATCGATCGGGCCGACGCCCTCGGGCGTGCCGGTCAGGATGACGTCGCCGGGCAGCAGCGTCATGACGCCGGAGACGAACTCGACCAGCTCGGGGATCTTGTGGACGAGGTCCGAAGTGCGGCCGTCCTGCTTGAGCTCGCCGTCGACCTCGGCCCGCAGCGCGAGGTCGGAGGCGTCGATCGAGGTCTCGATCCACGGGCCGATCGGGCAGAAGGTGTCGAAGCCCTTGGCGCGGCCCCACTGGCCGTCGGACTTCTGGAGGTCGCGGGCGCTGACGTCGTTGGCGATCGTGTATCCGAGGATGACGCTCGCGGCGCGGGAGGCCGGGACGTTCTTCACCGGCTGCCCGATGACGATCGCGAGCTCGCCCTCGAAGTCGACGCGGCCGATGCCGGACGGGCGGCGGATGGCCGCGTTGGGTCCGATGATGGTCGTCGACGGCTTGATGAACAGCATCGGCTCGCTGGGCACGTCGTTGCCGAACTCGGCCGCGTGCTTGGCGTAGTTGCGGCCGACGGCGATCACCTTCGACGGCAGGATCGGCGCGAGCAGCCGGACGTCGGCCAGCGGCCACCGCTTGCCGGTGAAGTTCGGCTGGCCGAAGGGGTGCTCGGCGATTTCGAGGACCTGGGCGTCGTCGCCGTCGCCTTCGATCGAGGCGAACGCGACACCACCGGGATGAGCAATTCGGGCTAGGCGCACGCGGCCAGTCTACGTGCGCCCAGCCCATGGCTTTCGGGGGTTCCGGGTGGCGGAGCCCCCGGCCCGGGCCGACGGCCCGGATGTCACAGCTCAGGCCACGGTGGTGCTCTTGTGGACGAGTGCGTCGCACAGCGCCAGCCAGCTCGCCTCGACGATGTTGCCGTGCACGCCCACGGTGGTCCACTCGCGCTCGCCGTCGGTGCTCTCGACCAGCACGCGCGTCACCGCGTCGGTGCCGGGGTGGCCCTGGAGGATGCGCACCTTGTAGTCGGCGAGCTCCACACTGTCCAACCAGGACAGCTGCGGCGACAGCGCCTTCCGCAGGGCGGCGTCGAGCGCGTGCACCGGCCCGATGCCCTCGGCGGTGGCGATGACGCGCTGTCCGCCGACGTGCACCTTGACGGTGGCTTCGGCCATGACCTCGCCGTCCGGGCGGTGGTCGAGGACCACCCGGTAGGACTCGAGCGCGAACGGCGCCTCCGCCGGGACGTCGGCCTCCTGGCGCAGCAGGAGCTCCAGGGAGGCGTCGGCGGCCTCGAAGGACCAGCCTTCCGCTTCGAGCCGCTTGACCTTGGTGATCGCGCTCGTCAGCGCTTCGGGCCGGCCGGCAAGGTCGACCCCGAGCTCACGTCCCTTGAGCTCGAGGCTGGCCCTGCCGGCCATCTCGGTGACCAGTACCCGCATGTCATTGCCGACGGAAGACGGATCGATGTGGTTGTACAGCAACGGATCCACCTTGATCGCGCTCGCGTGCAGTCCCGCCTTGTGAGCGAAAGCCGACGCCCCTACGTAAGCCTGGTGGGTGTAGGGGGCGAGGTTGGCGATTTCGGCAAGGGCATGGGAGACCCGGGTGAGCTCGGCGGCGCCTCCGGTCGGGAGGACCTCCATGCCGAGCTTGGTCACCAGGTTTCCCGTCACGGCGAAGAGGTCGGCGTTGCCGGCCCGCTCCCCGTAACCGTTGGCGGTGCACTGGACGTGCGTCACGCCGGCCTGCACCGCGGCGACGGAGTTCGCCACGGCGCAGGAAGTGTCGTCCTGACAGTGGATCCCGAGCCGGAACCCGGTCTTTTCCTTGATCGTCCGCACGGTCTCGGCGAGCCCGAGCGGCAGTTGGCCACCGTTGGTGTCGCAGAGCACGAGGACGTCGGCACCCGCGTGGGCGGCGGCGTCGAGGACCCGGAGCGAGGTCTCGGGGGAATGCGCGTAGCCGTCGAAGAAGTGCTCGGCGTCGAGGAAGACCCGCCGGCCTTCGTTCGTGAGGAACTCGACGGTGTCCTTCACCATCGCGCAGGCCTCGTCGACGTCGACCCGGAGGGCGCGTTCGATGTGGCGGAGGTCGGACTTGGCGACGAGGGTGATGACCGGCGCTTCGCTGTCGAGCAGGGCCCGGACCTGCGGATCGGCGTCGGCGGTGGTGCCGGCCTTGCGGGTGGCGCCGAAGGCGACGAGAGCGGCGTGGCGGAGCTTCAGTTCGCCTTTCGCGGCGCGGGCGAAGAATTCGGTGTCCTTGGGGAGCGCCCCGGGCCAGCCGCCTTCGATGAACCCGACCCCGAGCTCGTCCAGCAGCCGCGCGACGGCGAGCTTGTCCTGGACGGAGTAGGAGATGCCCTCTCGCTGCGCACCGTCGCGCAGGGTGGTGTCGTAGAGGTGGAAGGCGTCGCCGAGTGGGGTATCGGCGGGCTCCTTGCGGGTCACGGTCTTCTCCTAGCGTTCCAAGGCAACAAAAAAACCTCCCGCATGGGTGCGAGAGGTTGCGCGCCGGGGGCTCTTGTGGAGCTATCGTCCGGCGCGCTCGTCGATAATGATCGCGAAGCTGGTCACGGTCGCATCATGCCACAGCGTTCGCGGCCAAGTCCAGAACCTGGGCCAAGCTCCCACCATCCGGGAGGACCGGGAGCACGAAAAAGCCCCGCACCCGGCCGGGGTGCGGGGCTTTCCCGAGGAATCAAGCAGTACGCACGTTCGAGGAAACCAGAGCCGCGAGCCGGTCACCGATGGCCTGCGTGGCCCCCGGCGAAGCCTGGTCCCGCGTGGCCAGGTCGAACGCCACCGACGCCTCGATCCGCCGCGCCGCTTCCTTCTGCCCCAGGTGGTCCAGCAGCAGCGCCACCGACAGCACCGCCGCCGTGGGGTCGGCCAGGCCCTGGCCCGCGATGTCCGGCGCCGAACCGTGCACCGGCTCGAACATGCTCGGGTTGCGGCGGGTCATGTCCAGGTTGCCGCTGGCCGCCAGGCCGATGCCGCCGGTCACCGCGGCCGCGAGGTCGGTGATGATGTCGCCGAACAGGTTGTCGGTGACGATGACGTCGAACCTCGAGGGGTCCGTGACCAGGTGGATGGTCGCCGCGTCCACATGGGAGTACGCGACCGTCACGTCCGGGTGCTCCAGCGAAACCTCTTCGACGATCCGCGACCACAGCGACCCGGCGAACGTGAGCACGTTGGTCTTGTGCACCAGCGTCAGGTGCTTGCGCGGCCGGGCCTCGGCGCGGCTGAACGCGTCCGCGACCACGCGCCGGACGCCGAACGCCGTGTTGACGCTGACCTCCGTCGCGATCTCGTGCTCGGTGTCCTTGCGGATCAGGCCGCCGGTGCCCGCGTACGGGCCTTCGGTGCCTTCGCGCACGACGACCATGTCGACGTCGCCCGCGTCGGCCAGCGGTCCCCGGACACCCGGGTAGAGCCGCGCGGGGCGCAGGTTGACGTGGTGGTCCATTTCGAACCGCAGGCGCAGCAGCAGGCCGCGCTCCAGGATCCCGCTCGGCACCGATGGATCGCCGACCGCGCCCAGCAGGATCGCGTCGTGCTGACGGAGCTCGCCGAGGACCGATTCCGGGAGCAGCTCACCGGTCGAGTGCCATCGCGCGGCGCCGAGGTCGTAGTTCGTGATCTCCGCCGTCGGTACTACCTCGCCGAGCACCTTCAGCGCCTCGGAGACCACCTCGGGCCCGATCCCGTCTCCTGGGATCACCGCGAGCCGCATCCACACACCTCCGTCGACCGGACCACCGGCCGCACCGATGGCCCACCGCAACAAAACGCCAGCAGCCGGAAGGTTACCGGCCGTAGACAAACTGCCGTAGCCGCACCACCCTTATGCCGCATCCTCCCGCAGGGTGAGACACCCAATCGGGTGAACAGCGGAGGGGCGCCCCCGGCGGAAATCCACCGGAGACGCCCCTGGTCCTGCAGAAATCGATCTTGCCGGGAACTACCGGCGACCAGCCCCGATCGGCTGACGCTCGTTCCCCGGCCGGGCGCCCTGCGTCGCGTCCACCTTGACCACGTTCGCCCGGTTGCCCGCGGCGTTGTGGTGCTCGATGGCCAGCAGGCCGAGGGCGTTGTCGGCCGCGGCCGACGCCGCGTTCCGCGTGACGACCAGCGCCGTGCCCGGCTTCGCGACGTAGCCGAGCGCGGCGTCGCCGCCGCCCTGCACCGCGTAGCCCGGCGCGAGCGCGTCGAACGAAAGCGGCGTGCCGACGTAGTCGATCAGCCCGTTCGTCGTGCCCGGCGCGACGTAGAAGCCGCTGACGCCCACCGTGTAGGAGATCCGGTGGCTGTCGGCGCCGGCGTCGATGCCCAGCGCGGCCAGCGAAACCGGCAGCGTGAGCACGTTCGTGTCGAACACGTTGGTGTCGACGTCGCCGAGCTGGCCGTTGACCGCCTGGACGTCGACGGTCGGGAAGCCCGGGGTCAGTGCGACCGTGTTGGCCAGGAGGACGTCGGTCGACGTCGCCTTGGTCACGTAGGTCTCGAAGTCCGGCTGCCCGTCCCCGGTCGTGTCGATGTCGACGAACGGCGAGGTGTTGCTGCCGATGTTCGCCCAGTCACCCCAGGTGGACAGGCCGAACGCGAGGATCGCGCTCTCCGGCTCGCCCTGGGCCTTCGCCAGCGGCGCGGTCGAAGCCGCGCCGATGTAGCGGAGGTCGCCGCCCTTGGCCGTCTTGTTCAGCGTGCAGTCGGTGACCACGTCCGCGTCGCACTCGGGCAGCTGCGGGGACTCCGCCTGCAGCTCGAGCACGCTGATCAGCGAGCGGTACTTCTGCGCGCCGGTCCCCTGGTCGACACCCTTGCCGGTCAGGTTCAGCACGGCCTGGGTGGCTTCGGGGGCGAACTTCACCGACGGCGGCGTCGAAATCGTCGACACCGGCTTCGGCGCGGAGTAGACCGACACCCGCAGCGGCACCTTGGCCCCGCTGACCGGCGTGAAGGCGACCCGCCCGGAGGCGTCCGCGACGAACTGCCGGGCCAGGCCGGCCTGGGTGGCCTGCATGGTCGGGTCCATGACCTTGCGCAGCGCCTTCGGGTCGGCGATCTTCAGCGTCACCTTGACCTTGGCGGTGCCGCGCGGGGTCAGCTTCACCGACGGCTTGTCCACTGTGTACTCGACGCCCGGCAGCGCGTTGACCGCCTGGTAGGCCACCGAGTACTCGGCGGGCGTGACGCCCTTGTTGACGAGCTTGATCGTCTTCGACAGCGTCACCGGACCGGACGCCTCGACCGTGCCGAAGCTGACGCTCACCGCGCCCGGGTCGTCGACGACGTAGGCGAGCACCTGGTTGTCCAGGGCCGCCTTGGCGTCGATCCGGCCGCTGCCGACGCGCTGCGGCGCGTAGGTGTGGCCGGCGCCGTCACCGACGTCGTGGCCGGCGGTGTCGATGACCGAGGCCTTGACCTCCTCGACCGACCAGTCGGGGTGCGACTGGCGGACGAGTGCGGTGATGCCGGCGGTGTGCGGGGCGGCCATCGACGTGCCCGAGAGCACGGTCCGGCCGTTGCCGCTGCCGCGGAAGGCCGAGGTGATCGTGTCACCGGGGGCGGCGACGTCCGGCTTGAGGGCCGGGCCGCGGGTGCCGCGCGAGGTGAACGAGCTCGGGGTGTCCACGATCGTCTTGTCGTAGGTCTGGATCGAAGCGCGGCCGGCGCCGAAGAGCCGGACCTGCAGCGTGCCCGCGGTCAGCGCCGCGCGCAGCGTCTTCGTGGCGGACCCGGTGAACTGGAACATCGGGATCGCCGCGTTGCCCGCGATGCCCGCGCTGAAGTGCTCCAAAGTGGACGAAAGGAGCGCGCCCTTCGCCCCGGCGGCCTGCGCGTTGTTGGCGCGGGCGGCCGAACCGCAGGCGCGGGTCGAGTCGTTGTCGTCCCACTCCAGCCAGACGAACTTGCCGGCCGCCTTCGCCTTGTCCTCGGCGGAGTACGGCGCGCAGCCCGCGCTGTTCGCCGCGGACAGCGCGACGACCGGCGCCGCCAGGTCCAGGGTCTCGTAGCCGGTGTAGTTCTGGCTGTACTGGCCGGTCTTCTGGCCCGCGGCGGTCGACGGGGCCTTGACCTCGGCGGCGTCACGCAGGATGCCCGCGTCACGCGTGCTGGCGACGGTGAGCGCCTCGGGGGTGTTGCCCGGGGAGCCGGCGATGTCGTTGATGTCGCCGCCGTTGCCCGCGGAGATCACCGGGAGCACGTTGTTCGCGGCGAGCTTGCGCACGAACAGCGAATCCGGGTCGTCCGGCGCGCCGAAGTCGGAGCCGAGCGAGAGGTTGACGATGTCGAGGTGGTCGGTGAAGTCGCCGTCGCCGTCCGGGTCGAGCGCCCAGTCCAGGGCCTGCGAGGTGACGTTCGTCGAGCCCGCGCAGCCGAACACCTTGATGGCGTAGAGCAGCGACTTCGGCGCCGTGCCCGGGCCGATCTGCATCGCGTCGACCTTCTTGGCGTCCAGCTTCTTGTAGTCGCCCTTGAAGGTCTTGCCGTCGGCGGTGACGCCGAAGCCGCCGATGGTGCCGGCGACGTGCGTGCCGTGCTCACCGCAGGCCAGCGGGTTCGGGTCCGGCTTCGGGGTGGCCTTGCCGGCCGTCGCGGCGTCGTAGTCGTCGCCGACGAGGTCCGTGCCGCCGACGACCTTGGCGCTGGGGAACAGCGGGGTCGGCTTGGTGCTGTCGACGCCCTTGTACGCGGCCTGCGTGCCGGGGCCGCCGAAGTCGGCGTGGGTGTAGTCGATGCCGTCGTCGATCACGCCGACGCGGACGCCGTCGCCGAACTTGCCGGTCTGCTGCCAGGCGGCGAGGGTGTTGGTCAGCTGCTCGGCGCTGGCGTTGGTGCGGGTCTTCGGCACGACCGTGCGCACCGCGATGACGTCCGCCCGCTTCGCGACCTCACGCAGCTTCGCGGCGTCGGCGGTGACGACCACGCCGGGAACGGCGTTGGCGGTCTGGGTGACGACCTGCGGCTTGGCGTCGGCGGTGCGCAGCTGGCCGACGACGGAGTCGACGGCGGCGGCGGTGTCGGCCTTGGCGGCCTTGGCGGCCCGCTTGGCCTGCTCCTTGCCCTGCGGCTGCGCGGCGGCGAACGCGTCGACGGCCGGCTTCTTGGCCAGCTCGACGAACGCGGTGACCCGGCCCTGCGCGGCCCCCAGGCGCGGCGACAGCTTCCCCTGCAGCTTCGCGTCGTCGATCTTGGCGGGTGCGACGCCGTCAGCGAGTGGAGCATCTGCTGCGCTCGCGACCGGCGCCCCGAGCGCGGCCGCCAGAACGACGGCGAAGGCCGCCGTCGTAGCGCGCGCGGGGAGGCGGGATCTGCTCATGAGTCGGCCCCTTACTCGAGGTCTGGACCCGAACCTGCCTGCCGCTCCTGACACCCCCGACGGTGAAGCGCGGCACAGCGCCGTGCCCTCGACGACGCGTGGTTCAACCTCGCGGGGAGAACCTAATGCCCCAAAACACCTACTTAGGTAGGCAAAAGACTCCGTTATGTAGTTGTGATTGCGCTCAAAGGCCCCCTGCCGGGTGACAGGGGGCCTTCGAAAGGGTTACGTCAGTTGAAGTCGACGGCGCGGATCGTGTGCGCCCCGACCGAAGCCCCGATCGGCTCCAGCAGGTGTGCGTCGATGTGGCGGTCGACGCGCAGCAGCATCACCGCGTCCGAGCCGTCCGTCGTCTGGCTGATCTGCGCGGCCTCGATGTTGATGCCCGCCTCGCCCAGCAGCGTGCCGACCCGGCCCATCACGCCCGGCCGGTCCGGGTACTCGACCAGCAGCACGGTGCCCTCGGCGCGCAGGTCGAACCCGCGGCCGTTGACCTCGACCAGCTTCTCGACCTCGTCCAGGCCGGTGACCGAACCGGACACGCTCAGCACCGCGCCGTCGGCGTGCACCGCGCGGACGGTGACCAGGCTGCGGAACTTGGGGCTCTCCGGCTCGGTCTCCAGCTCGACCTGCACGCCCAGCTTCTCCGCCAGCTGCGGCGCGTTGACGAACGTGACCTGGTCCTCGACCACGCCGGTGAACACCCCGCGCAGCGCCGCCAGCTGCAGCACGCCGGTGTCTTCACTGGTCAGCTCGCCCTTGACCTGCACGGTCACCGACGTCGGCGACGTCGGGTTGAGCGCCGTCAGCAGCTGGCCGAGCTTCTGGACCAGCGACAGGTACGGGCGGACGTGCTCGCCGACGGCCCCGCCGCCGGAGACGTTCACCGCGTCCGGTACGAAGTCGCCGCGCAGGGCCAGCAGCACCGACTTCGCGACGTCGGTGCCCGCGCGGTCCTGCGCCTCGGCCGTGGAGGCGCCCAGGTGCGGCGTCACGACGACGTTCTCCAGCTCGAACAGCGGGCTGGACGTGGTCGGTTCGGTGACGAAGACGTCGACACCGGCGCCGCCGACGTGGCCCGAGCGCAGCGCGTCGGCCAGGTCCTCTTCGACGATGAGCCCGCCGCGGGCGGCGTTGACGATGATGACGCCCGGCTTGGTCTTCTTCAGCGCCTCGGCGTCGATGAGGCCCTTGGTCTCCGGGGTCTTCGGCAGGTGGATGGAGATGGCGTCGGCGCGGGTCAGCAGCTCGTCGAGGGTGACGAGCTCGATGCCGAGCTGCGCGGCGCGGGCGGCCGAGACGTAGGGGTCGTAAGCGATGAGGTGCGTGTCGAAAGCGGCCAGGCGCTGGGCGAACAGCTGCCCGATCTTGCCGAGGCCGACGACGCCGACGGTCTTGCCCTGCAGCTCGACGCCGGAGAACGAGCTGCGCTTCCACTCGCCGCCGCGGAGGCTCTGGTCCGCGGCCGGGATGCGGCGCGCGACCGAAAGCAGCAGGGCGACGGCGTGCTCGGCGGCGGAGACGATGTTCGACGTCGGCGCGTTGACGACCAGGACACCGCGCTCGGTCGCGGCGGGCACCTCGACGTTGTCGAGGCCGACGCCGGCGCGGGCGACGACCTTGAGCTGCGAGGTGGCCGCGAAGACCTCGGCGTTCACCTGGGTGGCGGAGCGGACCAGGAGCGCGTCGGCGCTCTTCACCGCCTCGAGCAGCGCGGACCGGTCCGTGCCGTCGACGTGCCGGACCTCCACCTCGTCACCGAAGACACTCAGCACGGAGGGGGCGAGCTTTTCCGCGATGAGGACGACGGGCTTGCTGGGCTTGCTCACGATACGGCTCCCACTATCTGGTCATTTCCAGGACGCTCGGTGTCGACAAACGGTCTAAGCACGTCGTTGTGCCCCGGTCGAGCCGGAGTTTAACGCGCGGGCCGGACCTGTGGCGTCGTCTGGTGTTAACTCGCCCGCAATCCCTCGAAAACAAGAGCCAGCAGCCGCTGCATGCCCCCTTCGCCGGGCAGGTGCCCGCCCGCCCAGGATGCCGCGTGCAGCAACAGAAGCAGCTCTTGCGCCGTGACGTCCTCGCGCAGCTCGCCCGCGAGCTTCGCCCGTTCCACCAGCTGGGAACCGACCTCGCGCATGGCGTGGCAGGATTCGTACAACCGGGACGATTCGTCGTTCAGCGCGTCGGCGGTGAGCTCGACGAGGCCGCGGAAGGTCCCGGTGGCGTCCCCGAGGCCGGTGAGCCAGGACTGCAGCGCGGCCAGCGGCTCGGGGTGGGTGAGCAGTTCGCGGGCCCGCTCGGCCTGGGCGTCGAACCGGGTGCGCAGGAGCGCCTCGAGCAGCGCCTCCCGGGTCGGGAAGTGCCGGTACAGCGTGCCGATGCCGACTCCGGCGCGGCGCGCGATGTCCTCCAGGGACGCCTCGACGCCGTGCTCGGCGAAGGAGCGTTGCGCCTCTTCGAGGAGGCGCTCGTAGTTGCGGCGGGCGTCCGCGCGCATCGGTTTCACGTCGGTCATCGCCCTCCCGACCTTACCGGCTAGCCAATCGGAGGCCGCCTCCGTATATTAACCGGAGGCAGCCTCAGCTTACTGGAGGGACTCGAGGATGACCCTGATCGAAGACACACGGGCCCGGCTCGGCGCGGTCGGCGCCTGGTTGCCGAGCGCCCCGCTGGCCCCGCCGCCGGACGTCGAACGCACGGCGACGCGGCGGCTCGCCGAAGCCGGCTACCGCTCGGTGTGGAGCGGCGAAGGCCCCGGCACGCGGGAGGTGTTCGCCCACTTCGGCGACCTGCTCGCCTCGGTGCCGGACGTCGTGCTCGGCGCCGGCATCGCGAACGTCTGGCTGCGCCGCGGCGTGACCGCCGAGAAGGGCGGCGCAACCCTCGCCCACGCCCACCCCGGCCGGTTCGTGCTCGGCGTCGGCATCGGGCACGATTTCCAGGCCACGAAGCTCGGCGAGGAGTACCGGCCGATCGACCGGATGCGCGCCTACCTGGCGGACATGGACGCCGCCGCGGCGGAAAATCCCGCCCCGGTCGCGTTCCCGCGCGTGCTGGCCGCGGTCGGGCCGAAAATGCTGGAGCTGGCGCGCGAAGGTGCCGACGGGGCGCACCCGTTCGCCCAGCCGGTCTCGCACACGCCCTACGCCCGCGAAATCCTCGGGCCGGACAAGCTGCTGATCCCGCAGCAGACCGTGCTGCTCGGCAGCCGCGAGGACGCCCGGGCGAGCGTCCGGCGCAGCGTGGCGATGTCCCGGGAGCACGATGTGAAGGCGTATCTCGCGGGCTGGAAACGCCTCGGCTACACCGAGGCCGACATCGACGGCCCGAGCGACCGGTTCATCGACGACCTCGTGCTCTGGGGCGACGCCGGAACCATCGCGAAACGCCTGGACGAACTGCTCGACGCGGGCGCGGACCACGTGCTGCTGACGCCGTCCGCCCCCACGTTCGAGTCCACTGTGGAAACCCTGCTCGAACTGGCTGCGGAGGTGACCCGATGAGCGTCGGGATCTGGCGGTTCTTCGACGGCGCCCCGATCGGCGCGGTCCGCGAAACGGCCGCCGAGGTGGAGGAGCTCGGCTTCGACGCCATCTGGTTCGGCGAGTATGCCGGCCGGGACGCGTTCACCCAGGCGGCGCTGCTCCTGGCGGCGACGTCCCGGCTCACCGTGGCCACCGGGATCGCGCGGTTCGACCGCCGCGCGCCGATCACGGCGGAGGCGGCGACCCGGGCGCTCGGCGAGGCCTACCCGGGCCGGTTCACCGTCGGCCTCGGCGGCCACTTCCCCGGCACACGGCCGATTTCGGCGATGCGCGAGTACCTGGCCGGGATGGACGACGCCGAACTGCCCGCCCTGCCGCCGCCGTCACCACGGCCCCGGCGGCTGATCGCCGCGCTCGGCCCCCGGGCGCTCGCCCTGGCCGCCGAGCGGGCGGACGGCGCGCACCCGTACTTCGTCCCGCCGGAGCACACGGCGCTCGCGCGGGAGCGGCTCGGCCCGGGCAAGTACCTGGCGGTCGAGCAGGCGGTGATCCTCGACGCCCCGCCGGAAGCCGCCCGCGAAGCGGCCCGGGAGCACGTCGGCCTGTACGTCCGGCAGGCACCGCACCACCAGGCGAACCTGCGCCGCCTCGGCTTCACCGACGCCGACCTGGCCGACGGCGGCAGCGACCGCCTGGTCGACGCCATCGTCGCCACCGGCGAACAGGCGGCCGCGGCCCGGATCCAGGCCCACCTCGACGCGGGCGCCGACCACGTCTGCGTCCAGATCCTGGCCCGCACCCCCAAGTCCTACCGCCTCCTGGCCGACCTCCGCCCGTGAGCGAAGGGTCGACTCGCGTGATCAGGAAGCCGACTCGCGTGATTGAGGCGACGACACGGCGACAAGCCCCAGCTTCGCCGTGTCGACCTTCCTATCACGCGAGTCGACCCATCAATCACGCGAGTCGACCCTTCAATCACGCGTGATGGCTTGGGAATCACGCGAGTGGAGTTGCCC
>NZ_JBHVXZ010000076.1:0-1427 GCF_042881395.1 Amycolatopsis sp. NPDC058278
GGCCCTCACCCGCGCGGACGCCCCGGCCGCCCGGCCGGCCGGGACCGCCCGGCGGCCCACGGACGAGCGGGAGCGCCGGTGACCACCGTCGAGGAGGGGTTGCACGCGCTCGTCGTCCGCGGGTTCCGGTTCCAGCACATCGCCGACCCGCACGGCGAGCTGGCGATCATCGTGGGCACGTACGGGTGGCCGGGGTTCAGCGACCGCATCGAGATCCACGGTGAACACGAGGCCTCGGCGGCCCGAACAAGGGCCGGTTCGGCCGAGGAGGCCGTGTGGAGCCAGGGCGGCGACACCCGGTCGGTGATCGCCGCCCTGCTCGAACTGCCTCCGCCGCAAGAGCCGCCGGCGCGGTCCTTCGCGGACGGTCGCGGGCACACCGGCTCGGGCAAGCGGTGATCGCCGCCGGGGGACCGGCGTACCGGGCCGATCAGGCCGGCGGCTCCTCCTCGAGCGCGCCGACCTGCTCCGGGTCCTCCGGACCGGGCATGTGGCGGATGCTTTCGCTGCCCTTGTGGTCGTGGGCGCGGGTGTACCGGGAATCCAGCACCCGCCCCAATTTGTGGGCCGCCCCGGCGTAGGCGTCGTCCACGGTCGTCGCGTGGTGGGTGACCGCGACCGGTTGTTTGCCCCCGGGTCGCGCCTCGATCACGCACTTCTTGTCTTCGGGCTTGCCGCCGCCGTCCTCGCTGAGGTGCACCTCCACCCGGGTCAACCAGCCACCGAACCTGGACAGGCTGTTTTCCAGGTCGGTGGTCACGTAGGTGGCCAAGCGCTCGCCACCGTGGACGTTGTGGTCGGTGTTGACCTGGATCTGCACGAGCACCCTCCGAATCGGACAGCAATGACGTCCGTCAGTACCACGCGGCCGGCCGGCTCAAACCCCGTGGCCGTCAGCGGCGAAGAACGGTGTTCGCGGATTCGCCGTCGGGACGAGGTGTGTGTCCACATCGAACTCCCGCTGGAATCGCCTCAGCCGCACCAGCCCCAGCCGCTGACGGCGACCGCGCCCGTGCCGCCTTCTCCGGGCCTGTCCGAAACCCAGCCCGCGTAGCTGATGCATTGCGGCGCGTACCCGCGGACGACCGCGTAGTACTTGTAGTTCCCCTGGTCGTAGACGTTCCGGCTCGAGTCCTCGGAGTCCCGGTACAGCCCGGCGAAGGTGTCGGTGGCGACCCCGATGAACGACCACTTGATGGTGACGACGCAGTTGTAGCCACCGGACTTGTAGAGCAGGTAGACCCCACCCCACTTGCGCCCGTCGTCGGTCTTGGCCGGTAGCGAGGAGATGACCCGGTACCCCGCGCCGCAGACTTCGGTCGGGGTGTACGGGTTCGTGGCCGCTCCGGCGGGCGGCGGGGGCGGGCGGGCGGCGCCCCGCCCCCGACGGGGGGGGTAGGTGGGGGGGGGAGAATAGTAAGGGAGAA